>DAOUSL010000129.1 GCA_030627235.1 Thioploca sp. | reverse complement strand
CGAACGAATGTGAGATCAATTCGTTGTCTCATGGTACGAGCGTTCAATATGATTTGTAAGTCCAGTTTCTTTACCAACAGATTTATGACGTTTGTTAGGAAAAACTATATCATATGCTTTCCAAAAATCTGTAAATGAAACAGCACATTGTCGATATACAGGCAGTAATGAATCCCATAATCCTTGGCACCTATCTCTATTACCAACATTAGCACCTACAATTTCTTTGGTTTTAATATCAATTGCAAGCCAAATCCATTGTTTATTTACATCTCACGAAGAATCCCTACCCACATTGGGCGTATAAGGCCACACCACTTCGTTGCATCACATTGGATATTTACCTGTCACATCAATTACTTTTTGAATAGAATTATATATTAACATAATTTTGCAAGCAACGTTCACTAATATCAACAACTCTTGCTATTCCTGCTAATGGTATTTTTTCTTTTCTTGGGATATCGTGTTTTTTGGTTCTAAGACAAATTGACGACGACATTCTTTGCAAGAATTGTTTACCATTGTGAATACTACCGTTTTTTATAACATTTTCTGAATTACAACTTGGACAGTTCATCATTATTATTTATATATAAATTAATCTCTTATTATACATCACTACTTTCTTCAGGACTACCGATTTTTTATATTCAATGGTAAAAAAAGGAGAAAATATAGAAGCAGATGAAATAGTTTATTTCTTATGTGAAGATGGATGGGATGAACAAATAGTTTTTGAATTAGCGATGGAATTTGCTTCAAAAAGTGGAAAAAATGCAATGTGACATTTCCACTGCTAAATCAACCATCATTCAAAGAAACAAACCAGTAATTTTAGTAGATACTTGTGCTTTAATTGATATTATTAGAATACCCCATAGATTAAACATTAAAATCAGCCATCTTGAAGGTGCTAAAGAAATTTTTAAAAAAGTAGCTAAGATGGAATTGTCAATTGTATTAAACAAGTACAGTTGAAACTGAGTTTAATATTCATCTTGCTCCAGCTTGTACTGAATTAGAACGATATGTAAATAAATTATCCTCAGAAATTAATAAAACTATCAGTGTAATTGAAAGTTTAAATTTGAGTCATGAGTTTAACATTGATGGATTGGCAAGATTGAAAATATCTGAATATCTTCAAAATATAGTTAAGGAATTTCATAATCACGCATTAATTCTTCAACGTGATGATGAATGTGATAGAAAAGCACATGATCGTGTTGAATGTAATCATGCTCCGTTAACAAGAGGGAAAAGTGAATCAAAAGATTGTTTAATTATTGAACATTACTTGAAATTAGTGAACAATCTTAGGGAAAGCTCATTTTCAAAAAATATTGTATTTATTACAAGTAATACCACTGATTTTGGTAAACCACAAACACCTCCATTAGATACACAATTTGATTCAAATAATATAATCTATTGTAATAATTTTCAGTGGGCAATACAAGAGGCTGATAGATAACCTGCGTATTTACCTAACATACTAAAAGCAAACTATGGTATTTTCCAGACAAGCCAACCTAAAATTAACTAAATTAAAGTTATATTTCTAGAAAACCAATCCGCTCAATCCAATAGCTAGACTAAGTATTATACGTTGTACAAGATAAATTACAGTTATCTATATTTGATAGTTTAAAGTAATGTTGATAGAATGTGATTTTAGGATTATTTGGTATAATTCTAATTTTATATTAATACAAACCTTATATTTAAATAAGTTAACTTTTAAATCGATAGGGATATTAAAAACTGGCCGAATTATTGAATATTATATACAAATTATTTCATACCTTATTTTTAACAAAACAATGATAGATAAAAACAAAACAAATTGCTTATTATGTGGAAATGATAACTACAAGTTTCTTTTCCATGGAGAAGATGAAGAACATGGTATTGAGGGAACATTTGCATATGTTAGATGTAAAAAATGTGGCCTTGTCTATATGAATCCTCAAATTGCTAATGAAGAATTGGCAAAATACTATCCTATAAATTATTTGCCTCATGAAACTGTAAACTCTCCAACAAGTAAACAAGAAAAATCGAATAGTAAGATAATTTCTGCTATAAGAGCATTCTTTTTTCAACACGATAACATTAAAAAAATTCCTCATTCTATAATGAATAATCTAAACTTGAACAGTAAAGTATTAGATGTAGGTTGTGGTAATGGAACTTTTATGAATGATATTAGAAATAAAACTAAATGTCATGTTGATGGTATTGATTTTTCTGAAACAGCCGTAACAGCAGCTAAAAAAAGTTATGGATTAAATATCGTCAGTGGAACGGTCGAAGATTTACCATTTCCTCCAAAATCTTTTGATTTAATAACTGCATGGTGGTTTTTGGTACATGTAAATAATCCTAATGAAGTATTACAGAGTCTTGCAAAAGCTTTAAAAGATGATGGCGATTGTATTATTGGAGTTCCAAATTTCAATAGCTTTAACGCAAGGTTTTTTAAGAAAAAATGGTTTCATCTTGATGCACCAAAACATTTGTGTATTCATACACCTTCTACTATAAAAACCATGTTAGAAAATAATTCGTTTCGAGTTGAAAAAATTATTTATGATAACAATCCTTCTGGTCTTTTTGGTTCTTTCAATAATCGTTATAAAACTAAAAAAAGCAAATTTCCATCTTTTTTGGTCAAAATATTCTTTGTCTTTATTGCTATAACAACATTTTTTAAAGTTTCTGATCTTATAATAATCCATGCAAAAAAGTTGAAGAATAAATCATAGTAATATCGTAGTATAAATGGTGCGTGATACTTAGCTTAGTTAATTCCCAAAGTTTAAAATATGTTATTATAATCTTCAATTAAATATAACAGGTTTATTATGCGAGTTAGTCAATTTTTACTATCTACTTTAAAAGAAGTGCCAGCCGATGCTGAAATTATTAGCCATCAACTTATGTTAAGAGCTGGAATGATACGCAAATTAGCTGCTGGTTTATACACCTGGTTGCCGTTAGGTTTGCGAGTATTACGCAAAATTGAAAATATAGTACGAGATGAGATGAATAAAGCTGGTGCTTTAGAAGTATTGATGCCAGCAGTACAACCAGCAGAATTATGGCAAGAATCTGGTCGGTGGGAACAATATGGACCAGAATTACTACGAATTTCCGATCGCCATAACCGTGAGTTTTGTTTTGGACCAACTCATGAAGAGATAATAACTAATTTAATTCGGCATGAAATCCGTAGTTATAAACAGTTACCAGTAAATTTTTATCAAATTCAAACCAAATTTAGAGATGAAATACGACCTCGATTTGGTATTATGCGAGCTAGAGAATTCTTGATGAAAGATGCTTATTCTTTCCATTTGACTCAAGATTCTTTACAATCTACTTACGATTTGATGTATACAACATATAACAATATTTTCAATCGTTTAGGTCTTAAATTTCGAGCTGTTATGGCAGACAGTGGCAGTATTGGTGGTAGTCGTTCGCAAGAATTTCATGTATTAGCTGATTCAGGAGAAGATGCTATAGCATATAGTGATACTGGTGATTATGCCGCAAATGTAGAAATGGTACCAGTATTATCATCAACTGAGCAACGTCAACCAGCTACAGCAAAAATGACAGTGGTAAATACTCCAGATCAACATACAATTGAAGAACTTAGCCAATTTCTCCAAATTGAACCTGCCAAATGTGTTAAAACTTTATTAGTACAAGGTGAAACAGGTTTAGTTGCTCTGGTATTACGTGGCGATCATACGCTTAATGTAATAAAAGCTGCTAAGTTACCTCAGGTTAGTTCACCAATAGTTTTTGCCGAACCAGAGCAAATTAAAGCTAGCATCGATTGCAATATCGGATCAATTGGACCAGTTGGATTAAAAATACCAGTATTAGTTGATAATTCTGCCGCTAATCTAGCTGATTTCATTTGTGGAGCTAATAAAGATGGTCAACATTTAACAGGAGTTAATTGGGAACGAGATTTACCAAAACCAGAAATGGTTGATATACGCAATGTAAAAGTTGGTGATCCAAGTCCAGATGGTAATGGTACGTTAGAAATAGCTCGTGGGATTGAAGTTGGACATATTTTTCAATTAGGAACTAAATATAGTCATGCAATGAAAGCATCTGTATTAAATGAAAATGGTAAAAATATAACCATGACAATGGGTTGTTATGGGATTGGAGTGTCACGTTTAGTAGCAGCATCTATTGAACAAAATAATGATGAAAGAGGGATTATTTGGCCTCAAGCAATTGCTCCTTTTACTGTAAGCTTGTTACCAATAAATATGCACAAGTCACAACGTCTTCGACAAGTAGCAGAAGATATTTACGCTAAATTGCAGGCTGTTGATATAGATGTATTATTTGATGATCGTAAAGAACGTCCAGGAGTTATGTTTACTGATGCAGAATTAATTGGGATTCCACATAGATTGGTAATTGGAGAACGTGGTTTAGATACTGGAGAAATGGAATACAAAGGTAGGTTAGACGAAAAATCTCAAACTATACCATTGGATACTGTTATAGATTTCATACAAGATAAATTGAAAAATTAATTATAAGTTGGTAGATTTTACAGACTTTATGTAGGATGTAATGAGTTTACGAATTACATCTTGATGCAATTCCCTTCGTTCATTGCATCCTACATTTGTCCTTATTTAGGTAAGATGTCTAATAATTTCTATAAATTTAATAAGCTCCACGTCCTGTTAAGACTGCTGGGATAGTTTTAAATAATAATATAATGTCTAAAGAAAATGATTGGTTAGAAATATATTCTAAATCCATTTCCACTTGCTGTTGAAAAGAAATTTCAGAACGGCCAGAAACTTGCCAAGTACAAGTAATTCCTGGTTTAACGGCAAGTCTTTTCAATTGATGGCTATTATATTGTGCTACTTCTATAGGTAGAGCTGGCCGTGGACCTACCAAAGACATATCACCTTTAAATACATTCCAAAATTGAGGAATCTCATCAATAGATGATTTACGAATAAATTTACCCATATAAGTAATACGTGGGTCTTTTTTCATTTTAAATAATATTCCACCAGACATATCATTAGATAATTTAGATTTATATTTGTCAGAATTAATATACATAGAACGAAATTTCCACATATTAAATACTTTCCCATCTTTACCAACTCGTTCTTGACAAAATCGAGCTGGGCCTGATGATTCTAAACGAATAGCTAATATTACTATTAATACCAATGGACTTAGTAATATAATTACTATTGCAGATACTAATATATCAAATAGTCTTTTAATAAAAAAATTTTTAAGTTGCATTTTATAGTAAACCGGGTTAAATTTTATTTACAATTTCTGGAAAAAATTATAAACGAGCTAATTGTTTAAACCCAATATCAAAGGTTATTAGCCTTATTATTTATAATAATTTATAGATTAATGAGTCAAAGCTGAAACTTTACTACTCACAATTTGACTTTATCAAGTAATACTTAGTATTATTCTTTTTAAGCAATTTAAATACCAAATTTAATATGAAAATTCTTATAACTGGTGTTGCTGGTTTTATTGGTTCACAACTAGCTAAAAAGATTTTAAACCATGACATTAATGTTGTTGGTATTGACAATCTCAATGACTATTATGATGTGAATCTGAAAAAGTCTCGTTTACAACAATTGGAAGCTAATTCAAATTTTCAATTTATTAAACTGGATTTAGCTGATAGAAAAGGAATGGCTGAGTTATTTAATCGCCATAAATTTAATCAAGTAGTTAACTTGGCGGCTCAAGCTGGAGTTCGTTACTCATTAGAAAATCCTTATGCTTATGTTGATACTAATATAGTTGGTTTTGTAAATTTACTTGAAGGTTGCAGACATCATGCGGTTGAACATTTAGTATTTGCATCTTCTAGTTCCGTATATGGTTTAAATACTAAAATGCCTTTTTCAGCTAAACACAATGTTGATCATCCAGTTTCACTTTATGCAGCTACGAAAAAAGCTAATGAATTAATGGCTCATACTTACTCTCATCTTTATGGTTTGCCTACTACTGGCTTAAGATTTTTTACTGTATATGGCCCTTGGGGACGACCAGATATGGCTTATTTTAAATTTACCAAGGCTATTCTTGCTAATCAACCGATTGATGTATATAATTTTGGTAAAATGCAAAGAGACTTTACTTATATTGATGATATTGTTGAGGGTGTAATGAAAATTATTCAACGCAAGCCTAAAGCTGATTCTAATTGGTCTAGTGAAACGCCTAACCCTAGTTCTAGCACTGCACCATATAAAATTTATAATATTGGCAATAATCAGTCAGTTGATTTAATGTATTTTATTAAAACTTTAGAAAATGCTTTGGGTAAGAAGGCTAACATGAATATGCTACCTATGCAACCAGGTGATGTTAAAATGACTTATGCCAACATAGATGATTTAAAAACAGATTTTAATTGGCAACCACAAACCTCAATAGAAGAAGGTCTCTCTAATTTTATTGATTGGTATACAAACTATTATAGGAGTTAATTATGTATTGGTTACTTGCTTTAATGACATTTAGTTTATTTGGGATTATTGCGATGGGATTTTATTTTGAAATAAATCCTTTATCTAAAGGTATAAACACCCCACGCTGGTTAAAAAGTACGGTAGCAATTAATTTATTTACCTTTTTACTAGCTCAATTTGGTTTATTATTTTTAGGAATTCAAGACGTAATGGCAGAACCAGCAACTACTGAAGTAGTTAGAGAAATGTCTATAGGCATGGGATTAGCTATGATTGGAGTTGGAATTCCAACCGCTTTCGCTACTATAGGAGCAGGAATTGCAGTTGGTCCAGTTGGAGCAGCGTCATTGGCAGTAATAGCAGAAAAACCAGAAATGTTTGGTCGAACCTTAGTTTATTTAGGATTAGCAGAAGGAATTGCTATTTATGGTTTAGTGGTTACCATTTTAATGCTAGGCAAATTGTGATGAGACTCATTTTTATGGGTAGCAATGCATTAGCAGAAGGATTTGCATTACTTGGCTTTGAAATTTTTCCTAATGCAACGTTAGAAACAGTAGAAAATATTTTGAACGGATTGTTAAAGAAACAAAGTAAAGCATTGGTTTTTCTTGAGGATAATTTAACTACAGGTTCAGCTTTTTTACAAGCTCGGTCAGAAGCAACTGGAATAATCATTACCGAAATTCCTGCTCTCAATGAACCTGATAGTTATAAACCTTCGGTAGAAGAACTAGTAGAAAAAATTTTAGGTTCTTCTGTACTAGAGAAAGATGTATCACAACAGAATTAATAATTCTTAATTATGAATGCTTAATTCTTAATTAAATTCAAAATAAATATAAATTACTTATATTGCTGTAGTTTATCCAATCGAAAAATGCTATTTTATAATTTTGCTCATTTTTTATATAAATTAGAACTACTAAAATCTGTTAATTATCGTAACTAGAACCTTATTATTCTTCAACATGAAACGGAAAAAACTACAGCGAAAAAAAGTACATACTAATACCTTTGCAATAGGATGCCTAATTATACTTGGAGTATTAACCATAGCAGTTCATATTATAATTAATTTCTTTTTACATATTTTTAAATAGTGATTTTATAACAATATCTTAGCCAATGTCAGAATGTTTCGGGAAATCCGCTTCGCTCCATTCCCGAAACAACTATCTAAATATATTATAATCCTAGAGCATCCATGCCAGAAGACTGCGGTTTTACAACCCCTTTTTCTGTTACAATAAAATCTACTAATCCCGCTGGAGTAATATCAAAAGCGGGATTCCAGGCTTTCGCACCAATAGCCGCAATATTTTTTCCATCTAAAGTTAACACTTCTTCTGTTGCTCTATTTTCTATTTCAACCTTGCTACCATCAGTCAAGCTCATATCTACAGTTGAAGTTGGAGCAACTACCATAAATTTAACTCCATGTTGTCGAGCTAAAATAGCCAAACCATAAGTACCAATTTTATTAGCAACATCACCATTAGCAGTGATTCGGTCTGAACCAACAATTACCCAATCAATCATTTTTCTTTGCATTAATGAAGCAGCAGCTCCTTCAACTGATAAAGTAACTGGAATATTATCTTGCAATAACTCCCACGCAGTTAAACGAGAACCCTGTAACCAAGGTCTAGTTTCATCAGCATAAACTTCAGTAATTTTACCAGCAGCATAACCACTACGAATTACTCCTAATGCAGTTCCATAACCTCCAGTAGCTAAAGCCCCAGCATTACAATGAGTTAACACTCGACAGTTATTTGGTAATAATTCTGTTCCCAACTCTCCCATCCGATAATTAGCATTAATATCTTCTTGATGAATACGTTTAGCTTCTTCCAATAAAATTGGTACTGGATCACCGTTAATAGCACTAAACTTAACTTGCATTTGCTTTAAAGCCCAAACTAAATTAACCGCAGTTGGACGAGCTCGAGCTAACTGTTGCAAATCTTTTTCTATGAGAGTCTGCCAGTTTGTGTTAGATTTAGCATAGGCAGTTCTAGCCGCTAATACTACCCCATAAGCTGCGGTGATACCAATTGCAGGAGCTCCACGCACTACCATATCTTTAATAGCCTTAGTGACATCAGCAACTTGCTCCAACATCATTATGGTTTGTTCGTGGGGTAATTTGCGTTGATCTAATAAATGTAGCTGTTCATTATGCCAATTAACTGGACGAACAGTATCGTATTGATGGTTCATAGTTAATAAAAGTCCTAGTAAAGCTTTCCAATGTATGGTGAAAATTCTTAATTATTATATCAATTACTTATATTATGCAATCTATCCAATTGGGAAATTATATATAAAATATTGTGGTATAAATAATACCTTCGCCAATGGTTGTTTCGGGAATGGAGCATAGCGTATTTCCCGAAACCTAAGTCGTTGTGAAAACTAGATTCAATAACCAAATCTTGCAGCAACTTGTTGAGTTTCCTGTTGAATTATTTCTAGTTCTTCGTCAGTAAAATCGGGTTTATAGTAAGATGGTGGTTTAATTTTTTCGACATATTTGTCAACTATTGCTTGGCCTTCTGTTAAATTACAATGATTCATAAGATTTTTTAACATTGCTTTTGGATCAGTGCATAAATCTTCAAATCGAACTACCATAGACGCTGCTTGTAATTGTGGATTAGCCTCTAATCTATCTTTAATATAGCCATATATTCTGCTCCAATAATTGGCCCAAGCTGTTATATCTTGTTCTTCTAATGTGGCTATTTCTTGATCGTTTATATTAATAGGCCGTATATCCAGACCAAATTCAAAATGGCCAATTCTTTGTAAATGTTTAAGTGCCTTTGGATTTTCTCTTCCACCTTGGCAAAATAATTTATGTTGTTTCAATAGAGAAGCAAGGTGATTAACTGGATTACGAATTGGGATTATAAATTTAGCATTTGGAAAGAGTTTTAAAATATATTCTAAGCGAGTTATATTGTAATTGCCTTTAGCCAAATAGCGATTTCCTTTCCTAGTTAATAATAGTTTACGGATATGATTATTATAAAAAGTTTCAAAAGCAAGATTATTAGTATTTTGGTCTAAAATATTATTTACTGTTGGATTATGTGCTTCTGGAAAAAAATGCATCCACAAAGTTTCCTCGACTGCTTCTGGGCTATCAGGAGTAACTAAAATTCCATCTTGATGAGCTCTTTCCACAGGTGCAACTTTTTTTACTAGCATATGATCCAACATCCAGTTCCACCAAAATGGAGTATAGACAGGAGGAAAATCTTTATATTGTTGTGATACAAGTCCTTGATGATGCGATAATATTTCTAATAAAATTGTAGTTCCAGAACGAGCTAAACCACTTACATAAATTGGTTGGGTTATTTTAATTTTAGCAATATCTTCTTTTAAAACTTTAGATTCAAAATTACCTAAAGATATCCATGTTCCTTTAGTTTTTTCAATAAAACCGCCAAATATATCTACCCATTTTTGAACTTGAAAAATTTGTTTTTCTTTCATAATTATTTATAGATTTTTTAACTATTTTATAGAGAATTATTAGTTTATAATGTGTTTTAATATATAAAATTACGCATGTTTTTATTAGACATCTTACCTAAAATAAGGTTAAATAAATGTAGGATGCAATGAACGAAGTGAATTGCATCAATAATGCTATTAGAAAGATGTAATTCGTAAACTCATTACATCCTACATAAAGTCAGTAATTAACTGTATAGCTCTGGTCAATTTCACGTCGTTAATACAATCATACTTATATTACTTTCGGTATTTAGGAAACAATGTCTATTATAAAACTCTAATTCTTATTTCGTATTAAATATTGCACGAAAGATATTATCCCAGAAAATTTATAATTTGTATCAATATAATTTTCAATTACATAGAACATAAAATAATATATTCTCGCTGATGCCCAAATAATCAATATCAATAATATTCCAGTTTTTAAATCTCTTGTCGTTAATAATATTTCAATTACAGAAATGACAAGAATTAATAAAAATAGGATTGCTTTTAAATACATTAATTTATGGCTTTTAATATCTTTCTTTATCATCATTAAATTTGATAATAACTTAAATTATGTTCTCACATCATTTTGACATGAGAACAAATTTACAAATCTGATCCTAATCTATTTGACAAAGCTCTTCAATAAATGGTTCTATGGACAAATCAAACATCATAGATACCTGTTTAGTAGTTGAATCAGCGTTAGTTAAATCAATTCCAATTGTATAAGTTAGACCAGAATTAGCGTTTAATTCTAATTTAGATTTAGTTGTTTTTCCAGTTGGTACGTCCTGAGTTTGTATATCAAAACTAGGAACTAACAAATATTTTTCACCTTTATATACAACAGTAAAAGTACCGTCTTTATTAAAAGTAATACCCTCTACTCCTGGAAAAAGAAAGCCTTTTTCAATAAAAATATCTGGTTTAAATACAGTTGGCATAAGTTTCTGAGAAGTTCCATCAGAATATACTACTTTTGCTGTTTTTTGTTTGGCTCTAGTGCTAGAAACCTCTACTCCAAAATCACAAATTTGTTCACCAGTAGTCTCATCTGTTACACACCAATCCTCAGCTTCTGGTTCAATATATGGATCAGCTATAACTAATATTTGACTATTACTAGAAGCACGAGTTTTACTAGCTGGAAGTTCCATAAAAATATCACCATATTCCCCAAATACAATTTGACTATTATCTATAATTTTAGATAAATCATCAGGGTCTTTTACTGTAGGAATTACATTCATTTGCTGACCTTGAGAAGTAGTTACCTTATAAAAACAACCTTCATCAGTAGAAAGTTCTGATGGAACTGTATTTTTATCAGCTTGCACAATACTATTGTTATCTGGTAAAAAAGCAAATCTATTTTTAACTTTACCAGTCTCATCTTTTTCTTCTACATTTAAAATACCAGTGGTATTATCTTGTGATAAATTAAGATTGCTAGATAAAGAATTTTGCATATATTCTATCATTGGAGTTCCAGTTCCGCCTATACCTCTGCCAGTTCCTAAATTTGGCACTTTTGGCATAACTATTTTTTGAATAGCACAACATTCTGTAAGCCCTGTTTTATTAGCAGAAAAGTCTTGAGTTATTTCTTGCACAGATAATTTAGCTCCTGTAGGTGGTTCTATATCCCCAGTTTCATCATCTATATACCAACCATCTGGTAACATACTTTTTGCATCATCACGAGAAATTTTTTCATTATCAAGATTCTGAAAAAACATAAAAGCATCCTCGTCAGACATTTGTTTAACTTCATCTTTATTTAAATAATCTAAATCTAATTCATGAATCAAATCAGGATTTAAACCAGCCAATTTATCAGCCTTAAACAAATCATCTAATACTTCTTTAGGTATTTCATCAATCTGCTGTTTAGTTAAACCATCCATTGCATCTTTACTAATGTTAGCTCGTTGTTCCGGACTCATTGCAACCAACGTTTTAGAAGGCATATTTTTTAAATGTTCTGGTTTCATCTTATTAAAAGATTGTTCATCCATATCAGCAAGTTTTTCAATATCAAAATCAGCTATTTCATCAATAGAAATTTCAAATTCTTCCAAATCATCATCGTCTTCAAATTCAAATTCACCATTTCCTAAAAATTCCAATAGTTCATTTACTTCTTCATCTATTGGTGGTTTATTAGGATCAAATTCTTCAGTATCTTTAGGTGGCAATGGATTATCTATTTCACCATCAAATTCTTCGGTATCTTTAGGTGGCAACGGATTGTCTATTTCACCATCAAATTCTTCGGTATCTTTAGGCGGCAATGGATTGTCTATTTCACCATCAAATTCTTCGGTATCTTTAGGTGGCAATGGATTTTCTATTTCACCATCAAATTCTTCGGTATCTTTAGGTGGCAATGGATTATCTATTTCACCATCAAATTCTTCGGTATCTTTAGGTGGCAATGGATTATCTGTTTCGCCACCAACTTCTATACCTAAGTCTTCTGGCAATAGTTCAGGATCAGTCTCAGCAATTGGATCTTCTGGGAATGGTTCTGGATTAGTCTCAGTAATTGGATCTTCTGGCAATAGTTCAGGATCAGTCTCAGCAATTGGATCTTCTGGGAATGGTTTTGGATCAGTCTCAGTAATTGGATCTTCT
>DAOUSL010000206.1 GCA_030627235.1 Thioploca sp. | reverse complement strand
ATGCTACCGTTTTTTATAATATTTTCTGAATTACAACTTGGACAGTTCATCATTATTATTTATAAATTAATCTCTTATTATACATCACTACTTCCTTCAGGACTACCAAAATTAATTTCATCAACTAAAATATCTACTGAATTAGTCCTAACATAAATATATTGTACTTTAAATAGAATTAAATTTAAACTTTTCAGAATAAACATTCAAAGGTAATCCTCTAGAATAAAAAATATAATTCTGTTCCAAAAATTATTGATATAACGCCTAAAAAAAGCTACTATCTTTAAGATATAATTAATGGGAAAAGAATCCATGTTAAAATTAATTAGTACGCACTATACTTGTTATATTTTTCTATATTAGGATAGATATTAAAATTTTGGGCTTTAATTAAGTTTAAAACTATTATTGATAAAAATTATGCACAAAGAAATACTTACATTAATTCAACAAGTAGCAAAGACTGGCGAGACTGATCTTGATATTTCTGAATATGGTTTAACCAAACTTCCAGATGCTTTATTTGAACTATCTCATCTTGAATGTTTATCAATTAATGACAATCAGATTACTGTTTTGCCAACAGAAATTACCAAGTTGTCTAAACTTAAAAATTTAGATTTAAGTGATAATCAATTATTAACTTTACCACCAGAAATTGCCAAATTGTCTGAGCTAGAAACATTATATGTAGAAAATAATAATCTAGCTATGTTAAGTCCAAGTATTATTAAGCTATCTAAGCTCCGTACTTTAAATCTTAGTGGTAATCAACTGATTGTATTACCAGCAAAAATTTCTCAATTAACAAAATTAAAAGAGTTAGATTTAAGTGATAATCGTTTTATATCTATGCCACCTGAAATTGTAGAATTATCTCAATTACGCAGTTTAGACCTTAGCGGTAATCCATTGATTAATATTGTAAATAATATTTTTCTAATGACTAGGTTAAAAACTCTAAATTTAAGCAATGCTAAACTGACAACCTTACCAGAAGGATTATCTCAATTACCTAAATTGAGAGAGCTAGATTTAAGTGCTAATTTATTAACTAAAGTTCCGTCAGCTGTTTTTGATTTGCATAAATTGCGGGAGTTAAATCTTAATGAAAATAAAATTGAAATTTTACCATCGGAAATATCTCAATTAGATGAACTGGAATGGTTAGATTTTCGGGATAATAAATTAACTAATTTACCTTCGACAATTTCTGAATTACCTAATCTTGACTGGCTATTATTGGAGAATAATCCATTACCAATTCCACAAAATATTTTGGAAGAAGCTGATGATCCAGAAACAATTATTGACTATTATATAAAACATTGTTCGGAATAATATTGATGAAAAAAATCGATGAAATAATTAGAAATATAGATAATTATGTATTAGGAGAAACTGATGAAGAATTTGTCTGTATTGATGAAGAAGATAATCAAATAGTTGCTGTAGCAATGCTTAAACAAGCTGAATTTCATTTGGATATTTTAAGTCAAGATTTTGATCCTGATGTATATGATAATCAAGAATTTTTTGATGTAGTTGAGGATTTAGCTCTTCTTAGTCGACATTCACGGATTCGGATTTTATTACATAATACAAAAAAAGTTTCTCAACGTGGGCATTTAATATTTTATCTTAGTAAACGTTTGGTTGGCTTAATTCAATTTCGGAGTATTGCTGAATTGCATATGAGTATTCCGGATACTTTTATGTTAGTAGATGGAATTGGAATAATGCATCGGCCTCATACTGATACTTTAGCTGCTACTGTTAATTTTAAAGACCGACAGAAAACTAAAAAATTATTACAACTATTTAATAATATTTGGGAAGATAGCGAACCTGATCCAGAATCACGGTATATTATAGTGTAGGATGTAATGAACGAAGGGAATTGCATCAAGATGTAATTCGTAAACTCATTACATCCTACAGTCCGTAATTGACTATATAGATTTGGTCAATTTCACGTCATTAATACAATCACACTTAGCTATGAATTACTTTCCTTATTTAGGAAAGATTCTATTACAATTTGCTTAAGTAATAAAAACTGATATAATCATAAAATTCACAATCAATAGTTTCAGGAAGCGCCAACTCTTTTTAGTATACATCAGATATGTCCTTTCAATTAATAGACCGTTTCGACCGTAAAATAACTTATGTCCGTATGTCAGTTACAGATCGTTGTGACTTTCGTTGCGTATATTGTATGGGTGAAGAAATGACCTTCTTACCACGACCACAAGTTCTAACTTTAGAAGAATTAGAATGGTTAGGACGTGCATTCGTGGAATTAGGAGTGACTAAAATCCGCTTAACTGGCGGAGAACCCTTAGTGCGCACTAATATATTGCGATTATTTCAACAGTTGGGTAAATTAACTGGTTTAGATGAATTAGTTCTGACAACCAATGGCTCCCAACTAGTTAAAATGGCTCAATCACTCAAAGATGCTGGGCTAAAACGAATTAATATTAGTCTTGATACCTTAAAACCAGATAGATTTCAAAAAATAACTAGAGCTAATAAACTTGAAATTGTATTACAAGGAATCGAGGCAGCAATTGAAGCAGGTTTTCAAGGAATTAAGTTAAATGCAGTAGTTTTAAAAAATCGTAATCATGATGAAGTGATTGATTTAGTAAAATTTGCGATTGAACGTAAGATAGATATTAGTTTTATTGAAGAAATGCCATTAGGTATAATTGGTAGTCACAATCGGGCTGAAGCATTTTATTCTAGTGACCAAATTCGTAGTGATTTAAGACAGGTATTTAATCTAATTGCTTCTACAGAAACTACCACTGGCCCTTCCAAATATTACCGTATTCCTCAAACTAATACTAAAGTAGGTTTTATCTCTCCACATAGTCATAATTTTTGTGAAACCTGTAATCGAGTACGAATAACAACAGATGGACATTTATTACTATGTTTAGGCAAAGAAAACTCAGTCAATTTACGAGATGTAATCCGTCAACATCCTAATGATTTAGAAATTTTAAAACAAACTATCATAAATGCAATAGCTTATAAACCTAAAGGCCATGATTTTGAATTAGATAGATATCCACAAATCATGCGTTATATGAACGTTACCGGAGGCTAACTTGCATTTAAGTTATCATCGGATTCCAATAATTATACATGATATTTGTATGGTTGCCATAGCTTGGACTTTGGCAATTATATTACGTTATGACCTACCTTTAGAACCAGATGTTGCAACTGTTTTTTGGCAGGTTTTACCAATTGCTATAGTAATCCAAGGTTTGGTATTATGGTATGGCGGATTATACAAAGGAGTTTGGAGATTCGCTAGTTTACCTGATTTAGTTACGATATTACGAACCTCAATTATCGGAACTTTTATCGTAGTATTAGTCCTAGTATTTTTCAATCGCTTAGAATTTATCCCTCGTTCTTCCCTATTATTTTATCCATTTCTACTAATCTTTTTATTGGGAATGCCACGTTTATTATACCGTCTTTGGTACGAACATTCGTTTGATTTTTTATTAACCGATAATACTAAACCACAACAGATTTTAGTTTTAGGAGCTGGAAGTTCTGGCGATATGCTAGTGCGTGATATGTTGCGTAATCGTGGTAGTGGTTATATGCCGGTGGGTTTTTTGGACGACCGTAAACATTTACATAATAGCAAAATTCAAGGTGTACCAGTATTAGGAACTATAGATAAGTTATCTGAAGTAATTGAATCAATAGAAGTTGACATAATTATAATCGCCATGCCGTCTGCCAATGATGAGCAAATGCGTAGAATTATAGAATTATGTGAACAATGCAGTGTACCAGTTAGAACCTTACCTAAATTAGATCGAGTTATCAATCAATCAGTAAATATTAATGATTTACATGCGGTGAAAATTGACGATTTACTAGGTAGAGCAAAGATTGAACTAGATTGGCAAATTATAGTAGCTGGTTTACACGAAAAAATAGTAATGGTAACTGGTGGTGGTGGTTCAATTGGTTCTGAATTATGTCGTCAAATCGCTAAATTAACTCCAACTGCTTTGGTGATTGTGGAACAATGTGAGTTTAATTTATACAAAGTAGAGATGAAGTTACGACAAGAGTTTCCAGATTTAGTTTTATACGCTTGTTTAGGCAATATAGCTGATGCGGTGGCAATGCAATATATTTTGCAACGTTATAAACCAGATATAGTATTTCATGCGGCTGCTTATAAACATGTTCCAATGTTGCAATCCCAAGCTAGAGAAGCTGCGTGTAATAATATTTTAGGTACTCAAACCTTAGCTAAAGCTGTGGTAAATCAAGGATGTAAGTCTTTTGTAATGATATCTACTGACAAAGCTGTCAATCCAACTAATATTATGGGAGCAACGAAACGGATAGCTGAAATAATTTGTCAGACAATGAATAATCATAGTAAAACTCATTTTATCACAGTCCGCTTTGGCAATGTGTTGGGTTCTGCTGGCAGTGTAGTGCCTTTATTTAATAAACAGATTGCAACTGGCGGTCCTGTTACTGTAACTCACCCAGAAATAAGCCGTTATTTTATGACGATTCCAGAAGCTTGTCAGTTAATTTTACAGGCAGGTTCAATGGGACAAGGTGGAGAAATATTTGTCTTAGATATGGGAAAACCAGTTAAAATCAAATATTTGGCTGAACAAATGATTTGTTTATCAGGTAAACAGAGAGAAGTAAAAATTATTTATACTGGTTTACGACCTGGTGAAAAATTATATGAAGAGTTGTTTCATCCGGATGAAAAACTTGGTAAAACTACCCATGCTAAAATTTTACTTGCTGAGCATCGTAGTAATAATTTACAACAATTAACCAGTACTTTAGAACAATTAGCAACTGCTTGTGATAATTATGCAGAAAATGATATTATTAAAATCATGCAACATATTGTTCCTGAATGGCAACAGACTGAAAATTGATTTATGTTTTAAGATTTTTCTTATAATATTGTTGGCGGCCTGTTCAGAAAAACCATATGTGGTTAAACATATCGAAAAACCTGTTATAACTGATAAAACATTAATATATGTAGTGTCTCATGGTTGGCATACTGGATTTATCATACCTTCTAAAATTATTCAACAACAAATTCCAGAATTAAAAATAAGATTTGGTAATGTCCCATATATTGAGTTTGGCTGGGGTGATAAAGGATTTTACCAAGCTCAAGAAATAACAACAGGTTTGACACTAAAAGCTATGTTTTGGCCAACAGATACTGTTATTCATGCTGTGGCTGTACCTAATCAAGTTAATAAATTTTTTCAACATAGTAAAATCGAAAAGCTATGTCTTAATGGTGATGAGTATTCTTTGTTAGTAAAATTTATTGTAGATAGTTTCTATAGAAATACAAAAGGAAATGTATTGGAATTAAAGTATGGTATCTATGGTAATAGCCAATTTTATAAAGCTGTCGGCCATTATTATCTATTTAATACTTGCAATAAATGGATTGCTAAAGGTTTAAAAAGTTCAAGAATGGATATATGGCCAGCTTTTAAACTCACAGCTAATAGCATAATGAATTCTATAAAAGAACTAGCACCATATTCCACTTCGCATTCTCTTGCTTGTAATAAAAACAATATCTTACAGACTGTATTAAAATCTAAACCCTAACAAAGTAATATCATCCAATCTCTCTCTGTCACCTGTTCGTTAAAAGCTTGGGTTAATAATGTGGATTGTTCATCAAAATCAGACTTGTGGTTTTCTAATAATAATTCTTTGAATTTTTTCGTACCTAAACGCTGATTTTTTTTGCTTCCTAATTGATCATAAAATCCATCGCTAGATAAGTAACAACACATTCCATCTGTAATCTCAATTGTATGATTAGTAAAAGTAAAATTCACATCCGATCTTTTATAACCTAAACTTTTTTTATCTCCCTTAATTACAGTAAGTTCATCTTGTTGCACATAATATAATGGTAATTTAGCTCCAGCAAAAATCACTGTTTCATTCTGAATTAAACAAATAGCAGCATCAAGACCGTCGTCAGATTTAGCTTGTTCAGTATCTTGTCGTAATGATGTTTTTACTAAGAAATTAAGTTGTTTTAGAATATCTGCTGGTGAATTATAAATTCCTTCTCGAATAATTCTTTTTGTTAAACTAAGCCTGACAAGTCGCCCTGTCAAACTCGTCTTCAAAACGGTACGTGAGATTTTCACCTCATACCGCTCCTCTCTATATAGTGTCCTCTTACAGACTTTGATATTGGACTTCATTGTAAACGGTTTGGT
>DAOUSL010000267.1 GCA_030627235.1 Thioploca sp. | reverse complement strand
TTCAAAAATATCAAGAAACGCCGCTACGCTTTAACTGTTTCTTCATATTTTTGAACCTCGGCTAGTCACGGACTACTCGACTTCGGCTTGCCTCTCCATGTCTCGCAGCGGAGGTTGTGGATATTGGGAAAGATAATATTCATATTTTGGAAGATAGGGATTATGCTAATCAAATAACTGCGGAGATTAGTAAAATTCCTGCCAAAATCACGTGTGTTATGGAAAACCTTATTTGCCCATAAACATCATTAAATATTTTAATACATTGCAAAATTTTCGACAACAATAAATAATTTATTTTCATAATTGTTGAAATTAACTAAAAAAAGTAATAATATATAACTATATAAATCCTAGGTAAAAAAAATTATGTTACATTTAACCAATTTATCAAGAATTGTTGTCATTGTTGTATTATATGTACAATTACCTTTTGTTTACAGCCATGAATTAGATTACAAGCTAAGAGGTAATAATCGTCATGAAGGAATAGCTCCTGAACCAGTATCTGGTAATTATGGTATTGAGTTACTTTCTGCTTTAATTTTCAATCCTGAAAAATGGAAACCAATCCCTAAAGATTGCAAATTGAAATTTTATTTGCCAAAGCAAACTGATGCAAACTCACTAAGAGTTAGGGTTCAAGAAGTAAATCCTCATGAATTTTATTTTATGAAACCCATTAAAAAATTTCCTTGGAAACAAGGGAGTAATAATTTCCAATGGCCTACTGATGTGATTCAAAAAGTACCACTACTAGAAATTTCTAAATTAGGAGTTATAGCTGATTTGAAACCAAATCCTGATATGAAAGAGCCAAAATATATTGCCCCAGTTATGTTTTATCATTCTTCTATTCCTACAGAAGCTAATGCTTACTCGTTTGTTTTTAAAGTTGGTAATAAGAATGCTAAATTAGGTTATGCTATTCATAAAGGTGATAATCAAAAACCATTAATAGAAAGAAGTCTAGGCGAAAAATCAGTTGGAATACCATTTGTGATCTTTTGGGACAGTAGTAAAGCATCAGAAGGTACCTATAAACTAGTTGTTAAAGGTAAAAGAACTAATGATTTTACGAAGATTAGTCAATCAGTGTATTTTTATCATAAACCTTTAATTGATTAATTATTAATGCGTTATAAGGAAAAATTAATGCCCAGCAATTTAATTACAATTAAAAAAATTAGAGAAAAGCTAAAGAATGTAACTTATTCTTGGTTTAAATATCTTGCTATATTGTCAGTTTTAGTTATCCCTCTTATCTATCTTTTTGTATATATAGTTACTACACCTGTTTCTACGCAAATTCAAGCTGATATTACAGTTGATCAAATAAGTTTTCGTGTAGATGAGCCAGTTGAACTTAAAAAATCAATTAAATTCTATTCAGTGGAATTTTCAGAGTTTGAAAATATTGAGTTTACTCCAAGTAAATTACCATTACAAAATAAAGAGGTACTAAAAACTGTTAATATAACAGGCATTAACAAACAACTTTGGCCTAATGTTACTATTGATACAGTTAATCCAAATATTGCTAATTTTGGAGAATTATACCTCAAAATTGCGAAAGGAACTGAAATTACATTTAGTTCTGATGATGAAATAGTTAATATTAGGATTAAGAATTTACATGATGTATTACCAAATAATTTTGTTCCTTTTGCAAGTTTACAGCATAATGGTACGTTTAGAATAACAACAGAACATTGTAATATTGATGGTATGAAGCTTCCGTCAAGCTTTTTAATTGATAGTTTATTAGAAGATGATACTACTTCTTTGGATGTTATCGGACAATCTGATACTTTGCAATTAACATTGTCATTAGCTGATAAACAAAATATAGAAATATTACTTGGTTCATTATCTGGTAATAGATTGCAATTAACTGATAAAGGATATATTGTACCGAATGGTATACCTATAACTGAATTAAGTTTGTTGAGAAAGGACATGGTAGACGGACAACCAATAGTTACGTCAGCAGTAAAAAAAGGTGAAATTAGTTATCCAGCTTATCCTAACATTGAACCAATTACCTTCGGTGCTTCAATTTTTATGTTTTTTTATCAGCCACATGATTATAAGATAGAAAAAAATTTTGTTAAATCAAATAGTAATAATTTCAAAATAGATCAAATAGTTTTTGATCCTAGTAGCAACAATTTTAAAATTAATTTAAGTGGACTTGCCAAAGAATCTGTAAGAACTTATCCACAAAATTTCCGTAAAAATATCAGAGAATATCGTTTAACACGTTCTGATAAATTTGTTCAAGCTAGTAAATTTAATCAACTGTTATTTAATATATTTTTGTGGGCTATCCCAATTATTATAGGAGTAGTTAGCATTATAACAATAACAAAAATAAAATTATCAGATGAAGACATAGTTAAATTAACAAATAAATTGTCAGATGAAGATATAAATAAATTGGTAAATAAATTATTTGAGTCACTCAACTGCAAAAAATAGGAAAATATTTATGAATAAATTATATGCTATTTTAATGTTTGTTTTGTTAAGTAGTTTTTTATTAACAAATTGTGGTGGTAACATTAAATCTATAGACATATCTGATGAAACTAAAAAAACTAACATTATTACCTCAGATGAAATCAAAACAAGTGTAGTTAGAATTAGATCGAAAGGTAAACAAGGTTCTGGATTTGTTGTAGGCATATCTGATAATAATGATAGAGCATATATTATTACTGTATATCATGTTGTAGAAGAAGATTCTAAACCAATGGTAGAATTTTTTGGAGATAAGGAACTTAAAGCGGAAATTATAGACAGTGAAACACAAGGAAAAAATGGATTAGTTCTTTTGTCTGTTAAAGGACAAATATCTAATAATATTATACCATTGTATTTAAATAAAGAACGTAACTTGAAATTTGGAGACGAAGTATATACTTTTGGATTTCCAATACATGGAATACCTTGGGCTCATAGCGTATTAAGATATTCTGGACCAGATAAACGAAACCTGGCTTTTTCAGACAGTAATATTAGTAAAGGAAATTCTGGTTGCCCTTTAATAATAGATGGGCAGATTGTTGCTGTCATAACTACAGCTACTCGTTACGCTTTCGCAACTTCATCAGTAGATGTTAGAATTTTTTTAAATGGTGTAGATGGTGGAAAGCAAATTCTTAAAAAAATGGAGTCTTGGCATCCAAACATATGGAGTAAAACACAAGCAATTCGTTTGGAGAAAGCAAAGGAATTTATTGGAAAGAAAATTTTGATAACAGAACTAGATGAAAAGATTATAGACCAGAAAAATAAACTAGAAGTACTGAAAAATAAAAGGCTTTCTGCTGAACAAAATCTTCTTGACATTAGAATTCAAACTTTGAAAGAAGGAAATACTAAAATGGAGTTTCGCAGAAATTTCATGATGTTCACGGAACGTCCTTATTCCGTGAACTAATCAATTTTTCAGCGAAACGGTTATAATTGCCCTGACACGTCCGGTCTCATAGGGCGACTCCGCACAAAGC
>DAOUSL010000083.1 GCA_030627235.1 Thioploca sp. | reverse complement strand
GTTATGGATAATGCTAGTTTTCATAAACGACTTGATATTCAACAAAATATACGTGAGGATGGTCATATTCTTCTTACCACCTTATTTACCACAACTTAATCCCATTTAACATAAATGGGCACAAGCTAAAGCTATTCGAAAACAAAAATATTGTTCTATTCCTGAATTTTTCACTCTCTATAATATTTAATCATTTTATACTCGTTTTGCTATAATATCAATGACAAAGATTATATAGTTATCCAGAAAAATTTTATTTCAAATAAACCTAAAACCTGTTTTTAAAACCTTATTAATGATCACTTTACGCAATCTTTACCTACAACGTGGGACTAAACAATTATTTAACGAAGTAAGTCTCACGATACACGCACGGCAAAAAGTTGGTTTTATCGGAGCCAATGGCTGTGGTAAATCAAGTTTATTGGAATTGTTACGTGGCCAAATTTATCAAGATGCTGGTGAAGTAGAATTGCCAACACATTTGACGATTGCCAGTGTCGAGCAAGAAACTCCAGCTGTCTTTATCCCCGCAATTGAATATATCCTTGATGGCGACAAAGAGTTACGTAAGATTGAACTCGAATTACAAGCAGCCCAGCAAGCTGATGATGGAATGGCAGAAGCTAATTTACATGCTCAATTTGAGGCAATTGATGGCTATACTGCACAAGCACGAGCTGCCAAATTAATGCACGGCTTAGGTTTTCTCATAACTGAAAATAATAAACCAGTTAGCGAATTTTCCGGCGGTTGGCGAATGCGGTTAAATCTAGCCCAGGCTCTGATGTGTCGTTCTGATTTATTGTTGTTAGATGAACCAACTAATCACTTGGATTTGGATGCGGTGTTATGGTTTGAACAGTGGCTAAAGCGTTATCCGGGAACTTTACTATTAATTTCGCATGACCGTGATTTTTTGGATAATGTAGTCGATAATATTGCCCATGTTGAACACCAAACTATTACTTTGTACACTGGTAATTATGAAGCTTACGTCAAACAAAGAACTGCTAATTTAGAGTTACAACAATCAGCTTACCAAAAACAACAACGTGAAATTTCTCATATCCAATCATTCGTTGAGCGGTTCCGTTATAAAGCAACCAAAGCTAAACAAGCTCAAAGTCGTCTCAAAGCCTTAGTTAGAATGGAAAGAATTGCTGCTGTTCATGCTGATTCACCATTTAATTTTAGTTTTAAACCACCACAATATGCTCCTCATCAACTGCTTATTTTGGATAAAATTGGAGTTGGTTATACGGATACTCCGATTCTACCAAAAGTTAATTTGCGAATCACTCCCGGTTTGCGCCTTGGACTGTTAGGCCCTAATGGAGCTGGTAAATCGACTTTGATAAAATTGTTGGCTGGGATACTTAAACCAATGTATGGCGAACTGCTTTTGGGAGAAGGCTTGCAAATTGGTTACTTCGCCCAACATCAACTCGAACAATTATGTAGTGAAGACAGTCCTTTACAGCATTTACAACGTTTGGCTTCTAACGTATCTGAACAAGTATTACGTAATTTTCTGGGTGGTTTTGGTTTCAACGGAGATATGGCATTAGCTTCGATAGCACCATTTTCAGGTGGTGAAAAAGCTAGGCTGGCTTTAGCTTTACTGATATGGCAACGTCCTAATGTGTTGTTATTAGATGAGCCAACCAATCATTTGGATTTGGAAATGCGCCACGCTTTAACTTTAGCTTTGCAAGATTATGCTGGTGCCTTGATTATTGTTTCGCATGATCGGCATTTATTACGCACCACTACTGATCAATTAGTGTTGGTGGCAAATGGGCAAGTCAAAATGTTTGATGGAGATTTAGCGGATTATCGCCAATGGTTATTTGAACACCGCAGTGAGCAACGTAACTCTATCGCTAAAAATTCAACTGACCTTCCGACTCAAGATGGAGAACCGGCTCTAACTCGTGCTGAAAAGAAACGTTTACAAGCTAGCCAACGTGAGCAACGTCGTCCTCTCCAAAATCGGCTTAAACGCATCGAAACAGATTTAGACAAATTGACAGCAGAAAAAGCTGCGGTTGAAGTGCTATTAGCTAACCCAGATACTTATGAAAGTAAAGACAAGTTGAAAGAATGTATACAGCAACAAACTTTACTTACTAAACAATTACAAAATACAGAGGAAATGTGGTTAGAAGTTATTGAAGCATTGGAATCATTAAAGGATTAAAATTTTTCAGCATAACGATGAGTGCAACGCGTGGGAACAAGAAATATAGAAATAGCCCAACTAATTCCAAATATCTTGACAGGAATTATTAGAAAAGAATATAATCCCACTTTAATATTAAAACTTAATGAGACAAATTATGGAAGAAAGAAAAGCTATACATTATGGCCAACTAGAATTAATCCCGGGTATTATATGTGATGTTTATGTCTTAAATGATGGTACTCCAGTTATGAGTGTACTTGGTACAGCAAAACTTTTATCCATGTATCATGGTGCTTTACAGAACTATGCTACTAAAGGCATTCCAAAAGCACTTAAACCTTTTATTAATAAGGATTTTAACTATGCTACTAAAACAGTTCTTGTAATTGCTGAAAATAGTACTCATAATGGTAAAAAAAATTACTGTTTATGATAGTTCTACTATTGGTGATTTTATCCGTGCTTACTCTTTGGCATTAGTACATCATAAATTAAGGCCAAATCAAATGCACATTGGCGAAAGATGTG
Source organism: Thioploca sp. (assembly GCA_030627235.1). Classification (GTDB taxonomy): domain Bacteria; phylum Pseudomonadota; class Gammaproteobacteria; order Beggiatoales; family Beggiatoaceae; genus DRQV01. Next base: position 15,324 of record DAOUSL010000083.1, on the reverse strand, counting down.
TTATGTTACAGACTGCTCTCACAGATACTGCATTATATGCGGTTATGAAAGAAGCCTGTGGCCTCACGCCCAACATCCAACAAATAGTCCAAGAACAATGTATAATACTGATGAAACAATATGGTTTAAAAACCTCATTTCCAGAAGATAAATTATATACCAAAAAAGACATCATAACTTTCTTAGAAAAACCATTAGGTACTGTCAATAGTTATATTAGAAAACACAATATTCCCCACGAAAAGATTGACTACCAAACTATTAAAGCCAATGGTGGAAAAGCAAACCGCATGAATGGTTATAATTTGGAATCTGTTAGCAAGATCGTATTAGGTATGGATTCGGTAATTGGTATTGAGTTGAAAAAACAGATTTTCGGCAATGTAGGAACATTAGTAAAATCTGATACTAAAGGAGAGATAGAATGGCAACAAGTTTTAGCTCAAGTATTTGAAGGATTTGGATTTCACCACAACTATACCTTTGGAAGCTACCGAGTAGATTTCTTCATCCAAGACTTAAATTTAATCCTAGAATGCAATGGTTACGACAACCATCGCAACTACAATCAACAAGAAGAACAACAGCGAGAAAAACTCCTTAAACAGAACTATAGTATTATCCGTTTTCATCATAAAATAACCCCAGAACAACTATTCAACGGAATCCTAAAAACCAAAATGGGTAAAGTTGTAAAAATTTATGATATTGAACCTATTTATCCTAAAACTTTGAATATTTAATTTAGTAAAGATAGCCCAACTTATTCCAAATACCTTGACAGTAATCCCAGACGGAGATTTTATAACATTGTGTTCTCAAACTAAAGTTTGGGAATAATAACCTTTGATTATCCAAGAATTATGGGAGTTTATACGAAAAAATTCTTCCTATCTTCATTGATTTATCCACCAATTTTCTAATATTCTTTACGTTCTTTCTCTGATGTCTGAGCCAACCATAAATAGAAATTATACAGTTTAAAAGAAAAATAATCCACCATATAATATACTGATATCATATGTTAAACTGTATAATTAATAACCTAAGCTGATTTAGAAAATAAAGCGGCATTTAATAAATTTTTAGTATAAGAATTTTGCGGATTACTAAATAATTTTTCTGTTTCACCTTGCTCAATAAGTTTTCCATTTCGCATTACAATAACTCGATGTGATATAGCTCTAATAACTTTTAAATCATGGCTAATAAACAAATAACTTATATTATGTTTCTGTTGTAATTTATGTAATAATTCCAAAACTTGTTTTTGTACGGAAACATCAAGCGCACTTGTAGGTTCATCTAGCAAAATTAGTTGAGGTTCTAAAATCACTGCTCTAGCAATAGCTATCCGTTGCCGTTGTCCACCAGAGAATTGATGTGGATACCGGGTTAAAACATCTGGTTGAAGACCAACTTCATTTAACACTGCTATTATTTTTTGTCGTCTTTCTATTTGACTTAATTCAGGTTGATGGATAACTAATCCTTCTGCAATAATTTGTTCTATTGTTAGACGTGGGGATAAAGATGAATAAGGATCTTGAAATACTATTTGAAAAAATTTCCGCAATGGTCGTAACTGTTTAGGTTTAAGTATATCTAACCGATTATCTTTAAAATGTACCGTGCCATTACAGTTTTGTAATTGTAATAGATTCAAGCCTAGAGTTGTTTTACCAGAACCAGATTCACCCACAATTCCTAAAGTTTCTCCAGGATATAGTTGTAAATCTATGTTATCAACCGCTCTAATTTCAGAACTTTTAAACCAAGATTTAATAGAAAAAATACAGCTAATTTGGCTCGCTTTTAATATTGGCTGACTAGTTGCATTATAGTCATAATTATTTTGAATTTTTTCTGGCTCACTATTTAATAAATGCTTAGTATAAGAATGTTGTGGATGGGAAAATAATGTAGTTACTGGAGCTGATTCTACTAATCTTCCTGCTTGCATTACACAAGTATGTTCTGCAAAATGTTTTACTAAATTTAAGTCATGGCTAATTAATAAAATGGCCATATTAAATTCTCGTTTTAGATTTTCTAACAGTTCTAAAATCTGGAGTTGAATAGTGACATCAAGGGCTGTTGTAGGTTCATCTGCAATCAATAATTTTGGTTTACAAGCCAAAGCCATTGCGATCATAACTCGTTGACGTTGACCACCAGACAAAGTTTGTGGATAAGAATTAAAACGTTTATGTGGTTCTGGAATACCAGTAAGTTCTAATAACTCTAACATATGTTGCCGAGCTTTAGCTTTACTCATCCTTGTGTGCAATAATAATGGTTCTATTAATTGAGGACCAATTGGATAAACTGGGTTTAAAGAGGTCATTGGTTCTTGAAATATCATAGCGATATCTTTTCCACGGATTTGGCGTAGTTTAGCTTCACTAACTTGTAGTAAATCTTGACCTTGAAATTCAATTTTTCCAGTAGGAAAGGTAACGTTTTGCTTATCATGTAAACGCAGAATAGATAATGCAGTGACCGATTTTCCAGACCCAGATTCTCCAACTAACGCTAACGATTCTCCAGAATTAATTGAGAAACTTACTCCATGCACAACTTGAGCAGTACTTTTAAAAGATACTGATAAATTATCAATTTTTAACATTATTTATTCTAAGGTATTTTTTAACCTTTTAACCTCTAACTATAATTAGAAATTGTTTATTATAAAATATATATCAATGGATTTCAAAAAATGGGTATCGGATTAAAATTAATTTTATGGTGTTTGGGCTGGGCATTATTAGCATTTGTACTATTAAATCTATGGTATACAGGTAGTTGTAATTGTAAGAGATACAAAGGTCATACAACTCCACGTTCTAAAATATGTTGTGTACAATGGTTTGCTTTTGGAATTTTATTGGTTTGGGTATTATGGTGATATTTCTCTTAACTGAAGTTATGCGAACTTATTTTAAGTTACAATTATCTATTTTTTCTTAGGGAATAGTGAGTAATTACGAAATTAGTATAACTGAGAGAGTTATTGTATAATGCTTTATATGGACTTAATTAATACTTCTCCTGTAGAATGAAACACAAGTGATAACTTGGCAATAGTAACTAGATAGTAAATCACTTTGTAGCTTATTAAAAGCCTTAGTTTAAGAACGTATTTCCAAAACAATTCTTTATCTGTTTATCAATCCAACATTTAGACACAAATATAATAATGCTATTTAAAGTTTCAACAGCCCCCTTTATTCATCAAGGTAATAGTATCGCAAAAATAATGCGTCAGGTTATATATGCACTAGTTCCAGGCATAGCCATGTACGTGTATTTTTTTGGATTTGGTGTGATTATTACTATTATGATCGCATGTATAACAGCATTAGTATGTGAAGCTATTATATTATGGATTCGGAAGCGACCAATATTACCTTTCTTGACAGATTATAGTTCCTTAGTCACAGCTTTATTACTAGCAATCGCATTGCCTCCATTTTTACCTTGGTGGATGACTGTGATAGGTACAGCATTTGGGATTATTTTTGCCAAACACTTATACGGTGGACTTGGTTATAATCCTTTTAATCCAGCTGTGGTAGGTTATGCAGTATTGTTAATTTCATTTCCAGTTGAGATGACACAATGGCCAGCTTTATCAACCTTAGGTTATAATTATGCTGGCATATTAGATAGTTTAAGCATTGTTTTCTATGGTCATCCAACTGGTGGATTAACGTTGGATAGTTTTACTGGAGCTACAGTATTAGATACCATGAAAACTGAATTAGGCCAATTTAAGACGGTTTATGAAATCAAAGCTAAACCAATGTTTGGTATTATAGGAGCTAAAGGTTGGGAATGGATTAATATAACTTTCTTATTAGGTGGTTGTTGGCTTATATATAAAAAAGTCATTACTTGGCATATCCCAGTTGCTGTTTTGTCAGCTTTATTTAGTATAGCTACTATTTTTTTCCTAATTGATTCAGATATATATCCTTCTCCTATATTTTATGTTTTTACTGGAGCAACCATAGTTGGAGCTTTTTTTATTGCTACTGACCCAGTTACTGCAGCAACTTCTAATAAAGGTAGAATAGTATTTGGAATTGGAATTGGTTTACTAATTTATATGACTCGTACTTGGGGTGGTTATCCAGATGGGATGGCATTTGCTGTTTTACTAATGAATATGTCAGTACCAGTTATTGATTATTACACTCAACCGAGGGTATTTGGACATTAAATTATGTGGTCAATATTAAGAACTGCTAGTATTTTAACTATTTTTTCCATATTAGGTGGGGCATTAGTAGCTTTTAGCTATCAGGCTACTATTACGCAAATTAAAACTAATGAACGAGAAGCATTATTGCGTACTTTAACTGCTTTAGTTCCAGTAAATACATATGACAATGACTTGTTCACTGATGTAAAAGAAATGTACAGTGAAGAGTTAGGTATCGAAAATAATTTAACTGTTCATATAGCTAGGAAAAGTAACAAACCTATTGCCGCAATATTAACTCCTACAGCTCCAGACGGTTATAATGGACGTATCAATATGTTAGTTGCGATTAACTATGCTGGTGTATTGATTGGAGTCCGTGTAGTCTCCCATAAAGAAACTCCTGGTCTAGGTGATAAAGTGGATTTATTGCGATCTAAATGGGTTTTGGGATTTAATGGACATTCTTTGCTTGATCCAACAGAGAATGGTTGGAAAGTTAAACGAGATGGTGGAGTTTTTGATCAATTTACTGGTGCTACAATAACTCCACGAGCTGTAGTAAAAACTGTACATAAAACCTTGCGCTATTATTGGGATAATCGAGATAAAATATTTGAATTAAAACAAGTTGATAAACCAGAATAAACTTTTTATAAAAAGCCCAATATTTAGCTGAATAAATTGGGCTTCAAAAAGCTTATAATACTTCACTTGGACTAATGCCTAATTCATAACGTTGGATAGGATTAATATTCACAGTTCCATTATTTAATACTTCTAATTCAAATACTATCCAAATATCCATTTCACCAAGTAATTCAAGACCTTCATAATTTGGTAACTCAAATAAATATTCATGTGGATCATTCCCAATCTGCAATCGTACTTTGGCATTTGAATCTAATAAATTACCATTTCCATAAAAATGCTGAACTGTGAATCGATAAAATCCAGGTCGTAAAATTGTATCTCTTTGCTGAGTTTCAAAATTGATGATTGGTGGTAATATTGTAACTACTTCAGGTCTAGTTTCAAATTCGTCATAACCAACATTCAAGGTTGCAACGTTACCATTATTATATATATCATGAAAATAGAGATGAAAATGTTCAAATGAATATGGAGCAATCGGACCTGTCAAATGAGCATCTAGTTCTGGTAAATCTGAATACCAATCTAATATTATTCGTATATGATCAGGAGCTGACGATGGTAATACAATTATTCCGTCATCTTGTTCTAATTGTAATGTATCAAAATTAAATTTGAAAGTAATATTGTGAACAATTCCATTACTAATAATATTATTTATTTGTACTCTATCTGTTTCTAAACTAAAACCGTAGCTGTTAAATAAATCTAATCCTTCTGCAATATCACAATAAGCTTCTTCAGGAGTTAATTGAGGTAATAAATATAATCTACCTGAATTATAACGGCAAGCCTTAAATGAAGTACTATAATTTATTTCTTCATAAGACATTACATAATTTATAGCTATAGATTCTTCTTCATTAAATGATAATTCTTCTACTGGCTCATAAAATGGCAAACCAATTATGATATTATCAAATTGCATTTTTTCTATATTAATGCCAAACATATTACTATGATTGAAATTCACAGTGATATCTTCAGCATTTACTGAATTAATAATTACTAATAATAATATATATTTAAGATATTTCATGACTTAGTCCTCTAAAACATAATTTAACAAATTTTCTTAATATTTCGTATTTCCATCTTCATTATATCTTTTTATTATATAATAGACATCTTTCCTAAATAACTATATAGTTAATTACGAACTTTATGTAGGATGTAATGAGTTTACGAATTATATCTTGATGCAATTCCCTTCGTTCATTGCATCCTACATTTATTTAGGAAATATGTCTAATATAGTATATATAGACGATTTTTTTTAAAATATCAAGCACTATTCCTCATATTACATTCAAAATGAATACCAAGAAACGTCAAAAATTATTTGCTAATTTACAAGCCCATAATCCAAATCCAAATATAGAATTAGATTACACTACTCCATTTGAATTGCTTATAGCAACCATACTTTCTGCTCAATCCACTGATAAGGGAGTTAATAAAGCTACTCCTGAATTATTTAAAATTGCTAATACTGCTCAAACTATATTTGATTTAGGAGAAGAAAAATTAAAAATTTATATTAAAACCATAGGGTTATGCAATAACAAAGCTAAAAATATTATCAAAGCTTGTGGAATATTAATAGCTAAACATGATGGTGTTGTACCAAGTAATAGAAAAGAATTGGAAGATCTACCAGGAGTTGGGCGTAAAACAGCTAATGTAATTTTAAATACTATTTTTAAACAACCAACTATTGCTGTTGATACTCATATTTTTAGGATTGGTAATCGTACTGGTTTAGCTCCTGGTAAAAATGTACTACAAGTTGAAACTAAATTATTAGCTGATGTGCCTAAAAAATATTTGCTTAATGCTCATCACTGGTTAGTTTTGCATGGTAGATATACTTGTATAGCTCGTAAGCCAAGGTGTCAGTCTTGTGTAATTGCGGATGAGTGTGAATATACGGATAAAAATTTGGATTAAATTATGGCCTGGCAACCAACAGCTAGTTTCGCAATGTTACAAGCACGTAATAAATTGTATCAAGATATTCGTAAGTTCTTTATGGAGCGACAGGTTTTAGAAGTTGAAACTCCTATTTTATCTATTGGTAGCGTACCAGAACCAACTATTGAACCTTTACATACTAGATATTCTGATAGAACTAAATTATTTTTGCAGACTTCACCAGAATTAGCCATGAAACGTTTATTGGCAGCTGGTAGTGGAGCTATTTTTCAGATAGCTAGAGTGTTTCGGGATAATGAAGTTGGACGTTGGCATAGTCCTGAATTTAGTATGTTAGAATGGTATCGGCCTGGATTTCAACAAGTTTATTTAATTAAAGAAATTGATGAATTATTCCAAGTATTATTAAACTGTGAACCAGCTGAATGTTTGGATTATTGTGAGGTTTTTGAGCAATATACTAATTTGCATCCATTAAACACTTCTTTACTAGAACTTCAGGCATATTTAGAGAATGTTCAAGATAGTCATGTTTTGGATAGAGATACTTGTTTACAATTAATAATTTCCCAACAAATTGAGCCTAATTTAGGTAAAGGGAATCGTCCTACTGTGATAACAAATTTTCCTGCTAGTCAAGCGGCTTTAGCTCGTAAAAAAGTGGATAATCCACAATTAGCAGAACGGTTTGAGTTTTATGTGCAAGGGATTGAATTAGCGAATGGTTTTCATGAATTGGCTGATCCAGTGGAACAACGTCAACGATTTGAGAAGGATTTGATTACTAGGCAGAAATTAAATTTACCAGTCCATCCATTAGATGAAAATTTTTTAGCTGCTTTGGAATATGGTTTGCCTGATTGTTCTGGAGTAGCTGTGGGTTTGGATCGTTTATTAATGTTGATCACTGGGGCTAAACATATTCATGAAGTGCTGGCTTTTCCAACTTTTGATTGAAGTATTGGTAGTCCTGAACGAAGTGAAACCCAGCATATTTTATAATATCTAAGTTTTGTTCTGTACAAAGAAAAAATTGTTAGAAAATTATGGGAATATTTTTACTTAAAATTCAAGAAATCATAACAAATGGCTTGTAATCCAATAACGTCTGGTTTATGCAGAAATCACAAGAGGCTGGGAGAGGGTGGTAATTGTGAATTAGTGAATAGCTAATGATTAATTATTAATGAAAGTCAAAATCTTTAATGATATTTTTTTATTGGGAACTACTTGATAAACCTAAAATATCCAAGGTAAAATATATCAAAAATTCATTGAGTTCTAATTAGATGCCAGTCAAACAATAAACTATATTCATCCTAGATGCCTAGGTGATATAATCCAATCATTTGACCACTTAAATACTAATGACACGTCTACTATTGTAATATAAATGTTCTGATAAATATACGAGTATAATGGTCTGCTAAAAGAAACATAAACAATAAATTTAAATAAAAAATTGAATAACCAAATGTTTTCATAGCTAATTTATCAGAATCATCAGTTAGGTATAATGCAATAGCATAACGTAAAAAACCAATTCCTAATGCAATCGCTCCTGCTAGATAAATTAAACCACTCATCTGGATAACAAATGGCAAGATACTCACTGCTACTAAAAGCAAAGTATAAAGCAATATTTGTAATTTAGTAAACGGTACTCCATGAGTAACTGGTAACATTGGAATATTAGCTTTAGCATATTCTTCTCGTCGTCTAATCGCTAATGCCCAAAAATGTGGTGGAGTCCATACAAAAATAATTAAAAATAATAATAAAGCTTCAGATTGAACCTCTCCAGTCATAGCTGTCCAACCTAACAATGGTGGTGCAGCTCCAGCAGCTCCTCCTAATACAATATTTTGTGAAGTGGAACGTTTTAGAAAAATTGTATAAATTACAGCATAGCCAATTAAGGAGATAAAAGTCAGTATGGTGGTTAGTAAATTTACAAAAAATAATAAAATTAAGATACCAATCGTTCCTATGGCTAAAGCAAATATTAGTGCCTTTTTCTCATCTAAATCACCTTGTGGTAATGGGCGAGATTGAGTACGTTCCATAATTGCATCAATTTTTCGTTCTACTAATTGATTAATCGCAGCCCCAGAAGCCGATGCTAATCCGATTCCTAAAGTTGCAAATATCATGGTTTGCCATACTAATGCTCCTTGAGTTGACAGTAACATACCAACAATTGCAGTGAACACAATTAATACCACCACTTTAGGTTTACACAATTCAATGTATTTTTTCCAACGTATAGATAAATTATTAAGTGATATTGTTTCCATGATATTAATATTAACTTGTTAATAAGCCTGGTTTTATAATGTAATTTACAGTTGTAAATATAATTTAACCAGACCTAAAAGATTAGTAGAATTTATAAATATATTTTTATATCAAAAATATAATTATATCAAAAGAGTATAACCAAAATTATGTTTGAATCTTTGCTTGAAATCTTCTATTGTTATTTTATGATTTTGAGTACCATGATGTTCAACTTTAATCGCTCCCATAAGAGAAGCTATTCTACCAGTAGTTTCCCAATCAATATCTTTCATTAAACCATACAATAAACCACCACGAAACGCATCACCACAACCAGTCGGATCATTAGCTGCTTTTACATCAGCACTAGGAATTTGGTAAGTTGTGTTATCTGTATAAATTGTAGAACCATCTCCACCTTTGGTTATTATTAATGCTTGCACTCGTTTGGCTACCTGTTCTTCCGATAAATCAGTACGTTCTTGCATTAATTGCCATTCGTATTCATTTACAATTACCCAAGTGGCTTGTTCGATAAATTGTAATAAATCATTACCATCAAACATTGGTATACCTTGGCCTGGATCAAAAATAAAAGGAATTCCAGCTGCTACAAATTGTCGGGCATGTTCAATCATACCTTCACGTCCATCTGGTGAAACTATGCCGAGTGTTACACCTTTAGTTTGTGAAATTTTATTATGATGGGAAAAATTCATTGCTCCTGGATGAAAGGCAGTGATTTGATTATCATCCATATCAGTAGTTATAAATGCTTGAGCGCTATACATATTATCTATAGTAGTAACATGAGTACGTGCAATATCACATTTATCCATCCATTCAGCATAAGGAGCAAAATCTGTCCCTACAGTCCCCATTGGCAAAGCATCACCACCTAATAAATTGAGATTATAGGCAATATTACCAGCACAACCTCCAAATTCACGCCGTAAATCTGGTACTAAAAATGACACATTCAGGATATGCATTTTATCTGGTAAAATATGTTGTTTAAATTTATCATGAAATACCATGATGGTATCAAAAGCAAACGAACCACAAATTAAAGCTGACATGTAATTTTCTCTATATTTGAATTAAGCACCATATCACAAAAAATAAGAATTGTGAATTTGTTCTATCTTTAATATTGGGGATAAGAAATTGAAATTTCAGGCTTGTAATGATAAAATCATTGTTAATTTAAAGTAATGATGGTGTCAATCAGTATTGCAATAAAATCATTCTTAACAATTTAAAGATAATTTTAGTAGGATTTTAAGCACTTTTAAACAGGTTAAACAAATGGCAAAAAACTTTCTTACTCCAGCTGAAACAGCTCAATCGTTTATTGCAGTTGGCGATTATAAAACTAAAATGCCAGTTTCTAAAATATTGGTATCATCATTTTTAGCCGGAGCATATATTGCTTTTGCGGCTCAATTGATGACTACAGTAACTCATGATATGGCTGGATATTTTGGAGTTGGTTTTAGCAGTTTTATTGGTGGTAGCGTATTTGGTATTGCTCTCGTGTTAGTACTGGTAGCTGGTTCTGATCTTTTTACTGGTAATACAATGCTTTCTATGGGTTGGTTAAATAATAATTTGACGACCACTCAAGTTTTAAACAATTGGTTCTTAGTCTATGTTGGCAATTTTATTGGAGCTTTATTTTTACTTTGGATGATGTTTTCCAGTGATATTTGGTCAGGACATGGTAATGAAATAGGTGCTCATGCAGTAGCTATAGCGTATAAGAAAACCCATCTTACCTTTATGGAAGCCTTTACTAGAGGGATTGGTTGTAATTGGCTAGTTTGTTTGGCAGTAGTTATTGTAGCTGCTGGGCAAGATACTATGGGTAAAATTATTGGAGCATGGTTTCCAGTGATGGCATTTATTGCTAGTGGTTTTGAGCATTGCGTAGCTAATATGTTCATTATTCCAGCTGGTTTAGTAGCCAAATTAAATCCAGGAGTGGCAGAAGTTGTTACAGCTAATCATCCAACTTGGGATTTAAATTCTTTAAATTTTTACTCATTTTTTGTAAATAACCTTGTTCCAGTAACTTTAGGTAATATATTTAGTGGAGCGGTGTTAGTAGGTGGAGTCTATTGGTTTTTATATGTAAAGGATGCTAAAACTAGTTAATAATTTAAATAAGGGGTCGAAAAACCCCTATTATCATTTATTTGCTAAATAATGGTTTTACATCATCTTCCAACACATAAGCAAAGGTAAATAACCAATTACCATTCTCTTGTTTCCGAAATACCAAATTTTCTATCCGAATTTTCTTGCTACCATGAAGATTTTTAGGTAAAAGAATTTCTTTTTCTTCAATAACTTTCTTTATTGTTTTTTGATATTTTCTATCAAATTGATTGAATATTATTTTATACAATTTCAAAAATTCTGCCTCATTATATTTCCTTTCTGGATCACTATCTAAGTCACCACGAGTTTTAAAAGGGAAATTAGTATTAGCAACAATTTTACTTTGGTCATCATTTAGTACAGCAGTCCGAAATCCCGTCCAAAATGTTTGGGCATCTTTTGGTACTGGTACTGTACTTCCTGCATGTACTGATTGTAGAAAAACACAGCATATTGTTAAAAGAAATAAAATATTTTTCAAGCTGAGGATATTTTTCATCATTAATTCTCAATAGAGTGGTCTTAATCTATAAACTTAGTGATTTAAATAACTTATAAATACATTGAGTTCATAGAAGTTACTAAAAATTGTATAGCATTCTAGATTTTTTTTCAAGGTTTAAAAATTAATTTTTAAGTTTTCTACCTAAATTTATTCCATATAACTCAATTCAAATTCCTTATTTATAGCATTTTTTAAATTTAATTAAGAATTACTATAATTATTCTCCTTGTAACATCTTACCAGTCCCCCATGCTAAAGCATAGTTATGAATATCTTGTACCCATTCATTCAGTGGTTTTGGAGTCCAATACAATGGGTGCATAGGAATAGTTCCAGTACGTCCGTCTGAATCTTCTAATTCACAATATGGTGTATGTAAAGGAGCTGCTGACCACGCTCTAAGAGGATTGCGTACTACTGGAATACCAGCAATATTAGCCATAGCAATTGCTTCTACAGTGTTTAAATACTTTGATTTACCATGCCTGATTTCTATGTCGGCAGTTGTTGTTGGATCTAAAATAAAAGCATCTATACCACTTGGTCCTGGAGTTACAATTAGATAATCTGGATGAGTTTCTGTTACTTCTTTACACACAAAACCACTAGGATGACTACGACGACGTGATAAACGTGGTTCTATCCAAATGCTTAGTTCTACATCAGCTTTATAACAACGTACTTCTCCACCTAAAAATAAAGCTCCGGTTGGGTCATCATGCCATATCCAACCTAAGTTTTGAAAAGTTGTCAATAATTTTACTCCACACCAACGTTGATATAAATAAGGAGTATCAGCAATTTCGACAGTTCCATGTAATAAATTATGTAAAAAACTTGGTAAATATTCTTTTGGTTGAATTAACTGTTGGGCAAATCTTCTCAAACGAAGCCATGCTTCTGAACGTGGATATGGATTTGGTAAATTAGAAGATGGGACTAGTTGCATCCGTACAATGCGTAATAATGTAATCTTAGCATGTTCTAATTTCTTATAAGCATCATTTAATCTTGCCCGCATATTTAGTAAAGTTGCCCGATCATTCTGAGCATAGCTGGACTGTCCACTTTGAGTTAATAAAGAATCATCAATATATTTAATGGTACGGGTATATACTTTTTCTAAAGCAGTTCGTTGTAAGTCTAATAAGTGCATTAGCCAACGCAATGGTAAAGTATTAGTTTCGGCAGCTGGTAAAAAATTTACCCAATGAGCTGGTAGCAAACGTTTAGCAGAATCTAATTGATAATCACTAGGTCGCCGAGAAAATGTTGCTCTTTTTGGCGATGGAGTATACCTAACCATGACTTTATGAGTTGAGTCAGTAGTTTTTAATTCAGTAACTAGTTGAGGGATTAAATTAGTCAAAAAGTCTATAGATTTTAATAAAGCAGTGGTGCTAGCTACAGTTCCCATATCTGTAGAAACTCGTTGAGTAGCGTGTAAACCAGGTAATAATAATTCTGAAGAAAATGCCTTTAAATCATCAACAAGCTGCTGGATAAAGGGGTTCATAAACAATACCTATTCAATATATAGTAAATTTATTTTACACTAGTAAATATATTTGGCAATTTTAAAGACTATAGCTGGATATCAATAGTATCTATGTAAGGTCAGTTCCATTGAATTACACTGATCCTATATTTATAATTTTAGCTATTAATACAAGTTACACAGAATAATGGCTGATTTTCTTGTATAATATTAAAAATATTAAAACTAACTTGATAGGAATTTTATGACTTTACAAGAAGAAATGTTATATATTGGAAAGCAAGCTCGTGAAGCTTCTCAAATATTAGCTCGTAGTAAAACTAACCAAAAAAATAATGCTTTAGAAGAAATCGCAATTCAATTGGATCAACAGCGTAACCAACTTACTAGTGCTAACAATCAAGATTTGGAAGCAGGTAAAAATAAAGGTTTAGATTCAGCTTTATTAGATCGCTTGGCTTTAAATGAGGCTCGGATTACTGGTATGATTGAAGGTTTGCAACAGATAGCTTCATTGCCAGACCCAATAGGTGAAATTACTAATTTGAATTATCAACCTAGTGGAATTAGAGTTGGTAAAATGCGAGTTCCATTGGGAGTAGTGGGAATTATTTATGAATCTAGGCCTAATGTAACCGCCGATGCAGCAGCTTTATGTCTTAAATCTAGTAATGCTACTATCTTACGTGGTGGTTCGGAAGCAATTAATTCTAATCAAGCGATTGCTAAGTGTATTACCGCTGGTTTAAACAAGGTTGGCTTACCAAGTGAAGCAGTTCAAGTTATCAAGACTACGGATCGAGCAGCAGTAGGTGAATTAATTCAGATGCCAAAATATGTTGATGTAATTATTCCGCGTGGTGGCAAAGGATTGATTGAAAGGATTAGTAATGAAACTAAAGTTCCAGTTATAAAACATTTAGATGGTATTTGCCATACTTTTATTGATGATAAAGCTGATTTTGATAAAGCCATTGCAGTTGCATTTAATGCCAAAACTCAACGTTATGGTACTTGTAATACAATGGAAACCTTATTAGTGGCTAAAGATATCGCTACTACAATTTTATCACCATTAGCTGCCAAATATACTGAAGTTGGAGTGGAATTACGTGGTTGTGTGGATACTAGAAATATATTAACTGATATTAAACTAGCGACTGAAGAAGATTGGCAAACTGAATATTTAGCTGCAATTTTATCTATCAAAGTGGTGGCAGATGTAGATGCTGCAATTCAACATATTAATAAATATAGCTCTCAACATACTGACGTTATCATTACTGAAGATTGGAGTAAGGCTATGCAGTTTTTAACTGAAGTTGATTCTAGCTCAGTAATGGTGAACACTTCTAGTAGGTTTGCTGATGGTTTTGAATATGGTTTAGGAGCTGAAATTGGGATTAGCACTGATAAATTTCATGCTAGAGGCCCAGTTGGATTAGAAGGTCTGACTTCCCAGAAGTTTGTGGTATTAGGAGATGGGCATATTCGCCAATAATTGTTGGGAATGGAATACAAATGTCTGAATATCTTTCAGAATATTAACTTAGGACTTACGCATTGATAAATAATTGTATTTAAATAGTTTCATAAAAATTATTATTAATGTGTAAGTCATACAATTATAGGAATTTTAAAGGTTTATCCTTATTTAATATCTAAAGTTTCAATTCCTTCCCAGTCATCAGATATTTCATGATTTTTCCAATGTTGACAACGTTTTAAGTAAATATTAGCAACTTTATAATTAGGATTAATAGATAATACTTTAATTAAAACATGTGGTAATCCTAAAGAAAGTAGTGGTGTATAATATAATGCAAAATACTTTAGTAAAAAACTATGAATTGCCCAAGATGTAACTCAGAAAAAGTAAAATGAAAGCATCCATAATGGAAAACAAAAATACGTTTGTAAAGATTGTAACAGGCAATTTGTTTTAAAACCAACTAAAGGAGTTTCGCAGAAATTTCATGATGTTCACGGAACGTCCTTATTCCGTGAACTAATCAATTTTTCAGCGAAACGGTTATAATTGCCCTGACACATCCGGTCTCATAGGGCGACTCCGCACAAAGC
>DAOUSL010000069.1 GCA_030627235.1 Thioploca sp. | reverse complement strand
GCATTAATACGATTGATGCAATTCCCTTCGTTCATTGCATCCTACTTTATATACACTTATTTAGGAAAGATGTCTAATCATTTCACAAATCAATTTTAACTCATTCCAGACGCACTAGCGTCGTTTCTAACTATATTTGACGCTAGTGCGTCATGAATGCATTCCCAACGAAACCGTTGGGAACGAAAATTCCATAGGTTTTACCTATGTCTATTTCACTCCGTTGGGGTTAATCAATCTCGAAGAGATTAAATATGAATAGCCACCGATGAAATCGGTGGAATTTAGAGTTTGGGAATAATTCCTTTCTTCATGCAACTGTTTAACATTCTTACCAAATATGTTTTTGGTAATGATACTAAAAATAAAGGTAGATTGTATGGTGCATAAGTGAGAACATCATACATCTTACGAGTTATATCTAAACTAAACTTCAGCTAAAAACTAGTTAGCAGGTGCAAATAATTTTTGTACTTCACCATTAGGATATTTTATCAAGTAATTATCTGATTCATCACTATTTTTATCCATAATAGAAGATATTTGTAAACTTCCAATTTTATCTTCTTGAAGTACTGCATAATCTAACAAGCCTTGATAATTTTTTCCTTCCCATTCAAAACTCAATATACCTTGATTAAATTTTATTTGTTTTGCAGCAACATATAATGCATCTATATCTGCTGGAGCTGGATAAAAATATTGTTGGCGTTTTTCTCCATCTTTATCTTCAAAAACAAAAAAAACTGGCAAAGTGGTAGCAAATAAACCGGTTTCTGAATCTTCATCAACTTCCAATGATACTAAATCTGGTCTTACACTGTACCAATCTGTATCGGAATCAGGAATCTTCATATTGCCATTTTGTTGTATAGTATACTTACTCAAGTCTAACTTTTGTAAAGCTATTTGCAAAGCTTCTGAATGTTGCACTGCTGGTTGAGCAATAACTTCTATACCATCATGCGTAATGATCTGTAAGGTTTGACCAGTGCCTACTTGTACAACAGCTTCATCTGAAGTACGACTTATTTTCCAAGGATGTGCTGCAAACCGTAAATTTTCAGTATCCAGTTGTAAATATCCTTGAGTGGTATCTTGATTTAATACCCAACCTGACGAATGCAGTATAGGTAACGTATTGATAGTTTCTAAAATATTTGTACCATTAGCAAATATATCAACAGATAAATCAATACTAGTTGGTTGATTCATTTCACTTTCAATAGATGGTAATAATTCATTAAGTTCCATACCAATAGGTATTTGTGCCGGTTCAGTAAAATATACAGTGGCACCTAAATTTGCCAAAGATAAATTATTCAATCTTTCAGAACGATATACTGAATAACCATTTTCAATACCATCACCTTTAATGATTAACTCAAAAACTTTTTCAGAAGAAGCAGTAGGAGTTACTTCTATAATACGAGCCCATTTTTGATTATTTGGATCACCTATGGATAACGTTGGATCAGTTGTCCTTCCACCATCAGCTATTAAAAAATTTCCATTAGCTAGATGATCAACTTCCCCTAAAAAAGGGCCATAAAAATCTTCATCATCTCTGAATTCCCAAAGTTGAGTGGCTGTCCACTTTGATGAATCATCGCTAGAAGTATCTAATTGATATTGTACAGCTCTAGTGTAAAAATCATTCGGGTCGTCAATACCAGTACGCTCTTTACCATTGTCGTACATAATTAAACTACCATCAGCTAAAAATCTTGCAGCATGTTGTTGGAAATGCCATTCACCATCTCCATTCATTACAAAATCACCATCTTCACCAAGTTTCCATAAAAGGTCACCTGTAGAACGATCAAATTTAATAACCCAATCTTGAGTACGAAGAGAAGCTATAATACTGTCATCTCTCTCATCATAAAAAACAGAATTTCCATGAGTCCAATCTACAGCTTTATCAAGAGGAGTGTCTAAACCATATTTGATCCGATATGGGTCTAACATATCAAAGGTAGTCCATTGATTCACAACTTTACCTTCCGTGGTGAACTCGACAAATACATCACCTCTAATTTCTCTAGTTATTGGTTGACCATTTTCATCTGTATAACCATCAATTTTTCTAAATTCTCGGCTTAAAGCCAATAAATTTCCAGAAGGCATTTCAGTGACATCATGATGAAAATTTTCATTAATAGCAGGGGTTAATTGTTCTGGAGTCCAAACATGCTTTTGATTGCCCAACATATCCATTTCAACAGCGCTTCCATCAAGTAGATATAACAAATTTTGATTTTGAAGTTGGCTTACAGCAGATGAACGTCCAATATCTTTATGATACCAAACTACTTTACCTTGTTCATCAACCGCTACAATATATCCCCATTTATTATCTTGGTTTGGGGTTAGACGCATAACATTAAAAAAAGTAATTCCTGGTTGCATTTTAGCAGGATCGCTTATCGTGATTTCTATTGGAGGGAAATCTTCAGGCAAATCTGACGTTTCTAACTGCAAAGAATGGGCATACGTTGTATTGCCATTTATATCAACAACACTTATGGAAACTGTGTATTTTTCCTGAGGATGCAAACCAATAATATCGATTTCATGCTCGCTTACTAAACCTTGCGTAGATTTTACAGTGATTGTATGTTCATCATTATACAAAACAACAAGTGCCTCAGTTGGTACATCAGTAGTAAAGGACATTATTGCTCTTAAAACATTTTCCGGATTGTTTGTTAACTGAGGGTTTTCAATAACCGGTTGGGCGATGCTTCCTATACTAAAAATAAATAATATACAAAAAATAAATTTGCTTTTCACAAGTTATATCTCCTTAAAATTATAAAGTTGTCTATTATTTTAGACCTATTATAAATATAGCAGATTATTCAATGGTATTACGCAAAATATTTTTATATAAATTTTTTCGGTAGTCCTAAAGGAAGTAGTGGTATATCTCTAGAACAGAGCTTCAATAAGCGTAGTTTCTAACTATATTTGACGCTAGTGCGTCATGAATGCATTCCCAACGAAGCCGTTGGGAATGAGGAAATCCCGAAGGGATTTAATATGAATAGCCACCGATGAAATCGGTGGAACACAGGTTAGGCATTTTAGTTGTTTCGGAAATGGAGCGTAACGTATTTCCCGAAACCTTGTAAATAGGTGCATATGAAGCACTTGCTACCAAGCTAAAAATTTAATTACAATCAAAAGGAAGTATTTTATAGTATTTATTAATAGGCATCTTAAGGCTAAAAGGCAAATATTTTCCTTTAGGTTCACGATATTTATGAGGTTTATCTAGAGGAGTCTCTATTCTACAAATAACGCTACCATGTATTACATCGTTATGATGTTGTGGTCTACGACGTGATATACCAAAACTTTTAAACGTCCTTCCTGAATCTAAAAATTCATCGTGCAGTTTACCGTTTTCACAAGTTTCTTTTTTAGTACAATCTACTTTTTCGATACTTTTATCAAAAATATCATATTCAGAAAATTCACTTAACATCCAATTTCGAGCAAGACTTTCTAGTCCATTAAAATCTTCATATCCACCACCAACATTTGCGTGAGCACCAGAAAACCATACTTCTTTAAGAATTTGATTAGAAGAGACTTTATTAGGATCAAACCGTAAAAGTCTAAAGTCATAACGTTGTTCATCTAATGATAACGCATGGAAACCTTTTTCGGCATATAGGCTAGTACGATGATTATCAGGAAAGTCATCACGTTTTATTCCAAGTGCAGGCACAGTATCAAATAGTCCAATTGCAGAAACTGTAACTTTCTTATCAATCATTTTACTTTTGAATTCTTTTTCAATATTCTTTCTTAAACGTTTTTCAAAATTTGTTTTACCATCATTATTAACATTATAAACTTCAAATAATGATTCAATCTCATCTTTTATTTTATCAGTATCAATTTTATTAATATCCAATAAATTACTAAACTCAATTAAACCATTTAGTGATCTAGCACTATATGCTCCACGACTAAAACCAAAGATAAAAATTTTATCTTCTTCTTTATAATTTTCTACTAAAAACTTATATGCTAACAAAATATTTTTATTTAAGCCATCACCAATAATTCCGCCAGTTATTTTGTTATACCATTCACTTCCCACACCTTCTATATAAAAAGGAATTATTGCAGTTCCCATTTCAGCTTTTTTAACTGATGATTGATACATTTGATAAATATTTGTATTGGTGCTTTTATCATTGCCTGTGCCATCCATAAAAACCAATAAATTTCTATCCGCATGATCTTTATATTGTTCTGCAAATTTTACCACCTGTACCTGTGTAGGTTCAATTTCGTTATAGCCATTTAATATTATTAATGCAATTACTGCCATTAATATAATTAATATCAAAATTAATATAAATTTTTTCATTTTTTTCTAACCAATATATAAAGACAAGAAGGTCATTATACACAATATGACTGTTATTTATCAATCTCATACATATTCAACAGAAATATGGTCATCAGACCCTCTGCCTTTTACGAAAATAAGCATATTTCTTTGCTGTTTCCTTTCGTCAACCCATCCTACGTGCTAAAGATTTCTAGTTCCCACTCACCAGAGTGGTAACTCATTCAAGACGCACTAGCGTCGTTTATTACTATATTTGACGCTAGTGCGTCTTGAATGCATTCCCAACGAAGCCGTTGGGAACGAGGAAAAACTGTATTGCTTAAGTTGATGCCTATGAGGCCATAATTTATAAGACCTACCTTATTAAATTTAGATAATTTTAATTAAACATCTCATGGGTAATATTTTTAAACCAACTATGAGCATACATAATTTCACGTTTGCGGGTTTCTGGACTGGCATCCATAGCAGATAAACCACCTGCACCTTTAACTCCAACTATTTGATCTTTCTCATTTAACTTGTAAACCATTGCAACTGACATTCCGAACTCTTCACCAACAATACTATAACAAGTATTTACATAGGAAGGTTCTTCCATTTCTTTACCTTGTATAGATGCGACAATCGATGCTGCACAAACTTTGGCCTGAGAATTAGCAGCATAAGCAGATTTAGGCATCTTACCAGCAATACAAGCATCACCAATCACATAGACATCTTTCACCAAGGATGATTCAAAAGTCCGTTGATTGACTGGACACCAACCTTTATCATTGGCTAATCCATTAGCTGTAGCAATCTTACCAGCAACTTGAGCTGGAATAATATTAATCACATCACCTTTATGTTCATCTTCCATTTCACCAGCAATAACCGTCATATTTTTAGCGTCAAGCCCAATGACATTACCACCCTTATCAGAAGGAACCCATTCAATCATACTATTATCAGTGCCATAACCATATAATTCTTTCCAACCCAAAGTAAATAAACCTTGTTTAGAAAATTTCTGACTAGAATCAAGAATTAATACCTTGGATTTAGGTTTGTGCTTCTTAAGATACATAGCGATTTGACTAGCACGCTCATAAGGTCCAGGAGGGCATTTAAATGGCTTCAGTGGAGGAGCAATGATAACTTTACCACCATCTGGCATAGCTTCAAGTTGCTTGCGCAAAGTTACAGTTTGAGTACCAGCTTTCCAAGCATGAGTAATAGTTTCAGCAACTGTTTCATCGTAACCATCAATACCATCCCATTTGAAAGTTACTCCTGGAGATACGATTAAACGATCATAATTAACAACAACATCATCACTATTTTCAACTTTAACTCTGACTGTTTTTTTGATTGGATCAATTTCAGTAGCTGCACCATGCAACATTTTTACACCATATTTATCCAAACCACCATAACCAAACTTGATGGAATCAATAGTCCGATCACCACTTAAAACTTCATTGCTTAAGAAACAAGTGTAATAATGCTTGTCTTGTTCAATCAAAGTTACATCAATAGTTGGATCAGCCATCCGAATATATTTAGCAGCAATTGCACCACCAGAACCACCGCCAATCACTACAACTTTTTGTTTAGCTTCTCCAGCGATAGAAATATAAGGAAAACCGATTGCACTAACAGTAGTAGCACCGGCTGTCATGGACAAAAATTTTCTACGGGTTAAATCTGACATTTGGCATATTCTCCTTATTTAGATTTAGTTTGACTACCATAAAAGTGAACGAGACTTTCCAAACCCTCTACACCTTTCTTATCCAACATTTTTTTCATTTTCTTTTCCATCTTGCCATCACCAGCTTTTTCTCTTTCCTTAGAAGTCTTGCGTGAACCATCATGGAAATCAGCTAAAGCGTATTCAAGATATGGCATCCATTGACCGGCTAAGACACCTTTTTTATTATCATAGCCATTATCTTCATGGCATTTCTTTTCACAATATTTATTATGAATTTTTTTACCTTTTTTGGCGAGTTTAGCATCAAAAGCTTGTTCAGCTCTTACTAATTCTTGACCACCAAAATACTCAGCCATAGCTTTGAAATCATCATCACTATAACCTCTGGCAATCCGCCCCATAATGGTAGAAGGAACTTTGTCATCTCTATAGTCTTGCATAGATTCAACAAAATCGTCATTTTCCATAATTCCAGCAATACTTGGGTTAGCTGGACCAACACTTGAGCCAGCTGGACCATGACAACTAATACAGGTACCAACTAATAAAGATGGAGCATCGCCACTTGCTAAAGCTAGTGGACTAACTACTAATCCTGCTGTTAGAGCTACAAATTTGAATGTTTTAGAACGCATCCTTAACTCCCATAATAATGGATGAATACAATGACTTAAAATATATTGGATTATTAAATAAATATCTATTAATTTACCCAGTTATATATAAATCATAATAGTTTTGTACAAATTTTACTTATACCATATAAAATATAACTCTATTCAAAAAAAAGTGCAAATATATATAACATATTAATATATCTGAATATTATAATATTCTAATATTGTTTGGCTATTAATTTATGGAATTAAATAATTGGATAGGTTACTTAATGCAAATAAGTAATTGATATTTTTTGATTTTTAATAATTTCAAAGTACAAATTTTCTCAGAAAAGTTGATAATTAATTTTAATAAGAGAAAATATTAAAAAGAATTATTCTAATACAACAATAAATTTCTGGAGATTTTGAGATGATTTAGGGCGAGAAGACTTATTTAAGTGATAAATTCGGTCTAAGGTAAGATGAAATGTGGAATTTTGGAATAGATTTCTGGTCAGCGTTTTTTATATGGTGGTTCTTCTTCTTCAGGTAAAACTGTAAAATCTTCTAAATTCATTCCTTCACCAAAAGGAAATGGTTTAATATCGGTATTATAGGTTAAATACATTACAACTTGATAGATAAAAGTACTTAAAATATCCCCAAAATATAATAATTTATCATGGCGTTTACCAGATAATAAAACTACTGCAAATTGAAAAAATACTACAACGACAAGAATATTAAACGCAATATAACAAAAAAATGCATATACCAATATAAAAAAACCACGCAACCAAGTGTCAATTTCTAGTATATTATTCTGCATTTCTTCTCTATTCATATTATCATAGCTCATTTAAATTTATTTTTTACAGGAGTTTAATATTTTAAACCCCTGCCTTTAAAAATTACTTCTTTTGTAAAATTATAATAACTTCTTGTAATAATTCTTCAATATTCTTTAAGCTTTTTCCTACATCAGCATGATTGCTACCACGACGGGACATTGGAACATTGGAATTAGGTGGTCTATAAGCTCTTTGTTGAGCATAAGGAGCATTCCAATTAGCAGGAGGAGGTGTTCTATTTGCCCAAGCTGGTGGAGTATTTTCTTTACGCATTTTTTCGTGCATTTCTTGCATCTTATCCATCATTTTCTGATAGTCTTCATGACCTTTAGGATTGCGAGATTGATTCATAAGCTTCTGCATTTCTTTCATTTTTGTATTGCGTTTTTCCATCATTTCATGATACTGTTTCTTCTGTTGTTCTATCTTTTTTTCTATAATAGCTTTTTGGTCAGCCATTCTTTTTTCCATAGCCGCTTGTTGTTCAGCAATACGTTTTTCTATTGCAGCCTGATATCTTTCCATTTCAGAATTGATCGTTTGAGCTGGAATAACTGCTGGAGCAATTGGTGCTACAGTTTCTTGGGTTGTTCCATCTGCCAATACATAACTACTACTAAGAGCTAAAGAGATTACTGCTGGTAACAAAAATTTTTTCATCAATAGATTCCTGTTGTATGTTGAGAAAATAGTTAACTAGAATCCAATAAATAGGGTTTAAAAAATATGTATCAAGTTACAATTTGATGTAACTGGAAATGAAATTAGTCTTTTTTTTGTGAAATCATTGTTTCAGAAACTAAAAATTGAGATTTATAACTAAATTTAAGTAGATATAAAATAGCAATAGATACGATAAATAATACTTTACCAACTATTGAGTTATAATCATGCCAATTAACAGCTATAACAAATAAAGTTAAAGCCATAGCTATGATCAATGCAAATAGCCAGCTCCGAAAATTCTTTAGATTTAATAATGACGGTGAAACCATCCATAGTACATGGAAAATAACATAAACTCCTATAAATATGGTTAACATATTTTCTAAACGTAGTTTTAGATTATTAGCAAATAAAGCTGTTCTTGCATTTCTAAACATTCGTTCGCTAGTCAAAATACCATATTCAAACAGTTCTATACTACCACCAATTTTAGTCTTGTAGGGAGATAATTGTGATTGTTGCTTGGCAATTATACTAATATTTTCTGGTAATATTGCAATAAAACTTATTTTTAAATCTCCAATTTGAGGTTGCTCAGGATTTTCACCTATATAATACTTACCTTCAATAAAATGTTGTTGTTTATTTGGCAATATTTTTCGTAAATTTTTTTGTTCTTGCCATAAACCTTTCATCGGTAATTTTTGATAATGATCCATCTTATTAATTAGTTGATTTGAAACAATAAAATCTCCTAATATTACTTGTTTGGCAATAAACAGTTTACTTATAAATGGTATAATTGGATTATGATATTTGTGATCATGAAATTTTTTAGAATCAATGAATTGTTCTGACCAAACTTTATTATAATTATGTTCAGAATTTTCTTGCCATTGATATGCTTGTATTATTCGTTGTAGCTTTATTACATTAAAAACTTCAAGTTTAAATATTTTATCTGTTATGATCTCATCTACTGTGGGTTCTCCAGCAATATGAATCAACTTATTATTATTATTCATATTAATCTGATCAACATCAACTTGGATCACAGAATTTTTTCCTTCAGTCAACGTTTTAACTTGATAAATAATTTCTGATTCCTGTGTCATTAAGCTAATAATTGCTGTAATACAGAGCCATAAACCTAAAAATAACCCTATAATAGTTAGCAATAAAATAACCATTCTAGATTGTTGTAATCGTTGGGTAAAATTAGTAGTTAGTTTGGCCATTTGTTAAATTTTAGGTACTGAAATGATATTTTTAAATTTAATTAAGAATTTTTGAACATTATGTCCCTAAATAAAATTTAGGAACAATATTTTATATCGAACTAAGATTAATTTGCAATTACATAGTGAATGTACGTTTGTCTTTAGGTATACCTGCCAAAGCACTTTCAATTTTACTGCGAGTTTCACCCTTATCTAAGTCACCAAAATGGACTCCAATTCCAGCCGGACGTTGTCCTTGAGTTCCTTTAGGATTAACCCAAACAATTTCACCAGCCACTGGAGTTTTTTCACCGTCGTCCAATAGGGTTAATAATAAAAATACTTCATCTCCTAATCTATAGGATTTTTCTGTGGGATAAAACAACCCTCCACGCTTTAAGAATGGTAGGTATGAATTATATAATCTAACCCTATCTGGTATATTTAACGTCAGCATATTATGCTTCATACCACGTGGACGTTTTTTCTTTATCATCAGACTCTCCGTTTTAGTTCAATCCAAGCAATTGCAATTGATTCTAACAATCCTTGTGGCTTAATATTAGAATTAATTAATTGATAAGCTTCTTGTTGTAAATCTAGTAACTTAAATAAATGTCGCAAATTTAAATTATTAGCAAAATTTTGTAAAGATTTTACCTGATCTTGATTAATCAAAAATTGAGTTTGACCAGTAATGGAATAACGGATAACATCAGCAGTCCAGCTCAATAACCATTTCAACACTGATGTAATTTCCATTTTAGCCCAACTTGCTGCAATTTTTACTGGATCATTAGCCGATAATGTCACTAAACTATTAAATAATTCTTGCCGTTTATCCATACTATCTGCCAATTCCAGAGCTGCTAAAGGTGCTTGAGCAGATAAATTTAGTAATAATGTTGCATGTTTTGGATTATCCAAATGTTCATGTAACCAATTATGAGTTAAATTTTTATCTGGACGGCTAAAATCTAATTTTTGACAACGACTACGAATTGTAGCAGTCAGAATCATTGGATTATGGCTAATTAACATAATCAATGTATTGAATGGTGGTTCTTCCAATAATTTTAGTAAACTATTACTAGCATTACGATTCATTGCCTCAGCAGGATTGACAAGAACAATTTGGTAATGACCATATTTAGCTGTTAAAGCACAAAATTTAATAGAATTACGGATTTGATCAACAGAAATTTGTTTACCAACATCTGTCGGTTGGATTGTTAATAAATCCGGGTGAGTATTAGCTGTTAATAATTTACACGGTTTACAATGTCCACAAGCCTGCTTATGTTCACACAATAATGTTTCAATTAGATATTGAGCAAATAAACTTTTACCCATACCTTTTGGGCCATATAATAATAAAGCATGTGGTAAATTATTTTGGCGAGATAATATTTGTTGCCATAATGATTTATGCCAAGGTAAAATATCGTTCATATATGCTCTAATTTATTCCAAAAGCTATCCAAATTACAATAAAAGAACTTCCAAAAGCTAATCCATCTAATAGTGGTAGCCAAACTCGATAAGGACGAATCAAATAAACTGTCATAGGATAACATAAAAATTCAGCAATAGAGATACCAATTATAAATCCAGTTACATCTGCATAATAAGTTCCAATAGACATTCCCAAAATTTGTAAAACAAAACGATTTGCAGTATTAATTAAATGTCGGAAAGAATCTCCTACTGCTAACAGAACCGGATTCATAGTGCTAATAACTGAGGCTGGAATCATACCAACAGCTAATATTTGTAATATCCAACCCGCATCTTGATAACGCTCATCATAAAGCAATCCAATTAATTGATCGCCCCATAATATCACTGCCCATAATGGTGGTAAAAACAGTAATAATAACATTCCTCTGCTTTTAAAAGTTTGACTACGAAGTACATCTGGATTTTGTTCAACGATACGAGAATATAATGGTAAAAGGATTGTAGAAGCTAATTTTATTAACGGTTCTACAGTGAGACGAGCCAGATTTTTGGCTAATAAATAAACCCCCAACATACCCATTCCGGCAATACTACCAAATATAAATACATCTAGTCTGGCTACGCAAAAGCCTAGGGCTGTACTAATAAATATCCATTTCCCAAATCTAATTAGTTCATTAGCTGATTTAGGTTCCCATTGGACTTTCATGGCTGTACCAGCCAAGACTGTATGACTAGCGACAAGTTTGACTAAACGGTTAGCAAAAACACCAGCGACTAATGCCCATACAGATGGATAGTAAAAAGCCCAAATCATCATTGTGATCAGACTACAAGAATGGGCAGCTAAATCAAGAATTACCAGTTTACCCAATACCATCCGACGAGAATAAACTAATAGCCAAGTTGAATTAAAACCAGCTATGATTGCTGTTAATCCGGCCACTGGAATTATAATAGTTAAACTAGGGTCATTATTAAGAGATGCTAATGGCCAGGCAAAAGCCATTGCTGCTATTGCTAAAATAATTCCACGAATTATCTGAATTGTCCAAGCTGTACGAATAAATTCTGGTTCTTCACCACGTTTACTTTGAATAATATTAGTCCGTAAACCAACATCTGAAAACATTTCCAAACCTATTAATACTGAAGTCACAATACCAATAATACCAAATGCTTCTGGAGATAAAAATATAGTTAAGAAAATGTTGCCACCAAAACGCATTATTTGTGAGATTCCAAAACCTAAAATTATCCAGAAAGAACCTCTAAGAGCCAACCGTTTTAATAGAGCTAGAGAAACTCCTTGTTTATCAGTAGTATTTGATGTCAAGGTTAAATTCCCTATAGTAGGTATCCATTATGCAAAACCATACTGTTGCAAAAAGTTTTCATTAATTGGCTTGGATACTTGCCTATCAAGCAATAATCTTTCCAAATAACGGGCAATAATATCAACTTCTAAGTTAACTTCTTGACCAGTTTTTACTGTCATTAAAGTAGTACGTTCTTGAGTATGTGGTACTATATTTACACTAAATTCAGCATTTTGCACATTATTTACAGTTAAACTAATTCCGTCTATACAGATTGAACCTTTAGGAGCAATATATTTGGCTAATTCATTTGGTGCTTGTATATTTAAACGGATTGAACGACCTTCTTCATAACATTTGGTTATTTGCCCCACTCCATCAACATGTCCACTTACTATATGACCACCTAAGTGCATTTGTGGAGTTAAAGCCTCTTCTAAATTGACTGTACTACCAATTGTTAATTTACCCAAGGTAGTATGTAATAGAGTTTCATTTGAGACATCAGCCCAAAAACCATCACCAGGTAGTTGTACTGCGGTTAAACAGACACCATTAACAGCAATACTATCACCCAGTTGCACATTACTCCAATCTAACTCATTAGCTTGTATATATAAACGAGCATCAGTGTTAGTTGCTTGTTTTTGAGCTATTTTGCCCACAGTTTGAATAATACCAGTAAACATTTTATTTAATTCTTAATTATGAATGCTTAATTCTTAATCAACTTCAAAATTCAAAACTTTTAATTCCTGATAAAAACTTAATTATAGCAATATTGATTTTAAGATTTTAATTAAGAATTAAGAATTAAAAATTAAGCATTATTAACAGGATAAGCAGTAATTCGCCAATCACGTCCTACTGAACGTATATCAGCAATATTAAGTGGAATATGTTGATTTAACCGTTCAATTTCTGGTAAATTAAATAATCCTCTGGCTTTATTGCCCATTAATATAGGAGCCATATAAATTATCAATTCATCAACTAATCCAGCTCGTAACATAGCACCACTTAAAGTTGCCCCAGCTTCTATCTGCAATTCATTTACTTCATATTTTTCAGCTAATAATTGACAAGCCGCTGATAAATCTACCACTCCACGTTCTGCTAAATGAATAACATGAGCTCCAGTTTTTTCTAGGATTGATTTAACTGATTCACTTTTAGAAGCAGTAAAAATAATAGTTTGACCTGGAAGACCTAGCATAATAGCATCTGGTTGCATACTTAAATGAGTATCAACTACTATTCGTAAAGGTTGTTTGACTTTTATTTCAGATTGTGACTGACAATCTAATTCCTCTTCTCGTACTGTAAGCCGTGGATTATCAGCTAATACAGTACCAGCGCCAGTCATAATTGCAGAACTTCTAGCCCGTAAGCATTGAACTTCTCTTCTTGCATCTTTGGAAGTAATCCACTGGCTTTCAGTTGAAGCCATTGCGGTTCTTCCATCCAAACTCATGCCCAATTTACAACGAATATATGGACGGTTATGTCGCATCCTAGTTAAAAATCCAGGGTTTAATTCTTCAGCATCTTTGGTTAAAATTCCAGTATTTACAATAATCCCAGCTTTTAATAATTGCTCTATTCCTTTACTGGATACTAGTGGATTTGGATCTGTCATCGCTACCACTACTCTAGCCACTCCTGCTTTAATTAAAGCGTCAGTACATGGTGGAGTGCGGCCGTGGTGACAGCAAGGTTCTAAAGTAATATAACAAGTAGAGCCTTTGGCTTTATCTTTAGCTTGATTTAAAGCATTAATTTCAGCGTGTGATTCACCAGCTTCCTGATGCCAGCCTTCACCAACTATATTACCTTCATATACAATAATACAACCAACTCTAGGATTGGGATCAGTGGTCCATAAGCCTTTTTCTGCCAATCGCAAGGCTATAGCCATATAATATTGATCATTAAATTTCCCTATATTCGATAGAGAGGAATTTTCTATAATATTTGTCATACTTTATTTATAAACTGGAAAACGAGAACATAATTCGAGTACTTTGGTTTTTACTTCTGTTTGCAATTCTGTATTTTCTACGTCATCAATAATATCACAAATCCAATTTGCAACTTGACTAGATTCTTCTATATCGAATCCTCTAGTAGTGATAGCTGGTGTACCAATTCTTAAACCACTGGTTACAAATGGTGAGCGTGGATCGTTAGGAACAGTATTTTTATTAACCGTAATATTGGCCAATCCTAATGCTGCATCAGCCACTTTGCCAGTAATATTTTTATCTATTAAATCTAATAAAAACAAATGATTATCCGTGCCATTAGATACGATTTTATAACCACGTTTTAGCATTACTTTTACCATAGCTCTAGCATTTGCTATAACTTGAGTTTGATAGGTCTTAAATTCTGGTTGTAAGGCTTCTTTAAAAGCTACTGCTTTAGCGGCAATTACATGCATTAAAGGTCCACCTTGAATACCAGGAAATACTACTGAATTAAGTTTTTTCTCAATTTCAGGATTACTTCTAGCAAGAATTAAACCTCCTCTTGGGCCACGTAAAGTTTTGTGGGTAGTCGTGGTAGTTACATCAGCAATTGCAACTGGGCTAGGATATAAACCAACTGCAACCAAACCAGCAACATGGGCCATATCAGATACTAAATAAGCATTTACTTTATCAGCAATATCTCGTAATCTTTGCCAGTCTACAACTCGTGAATAGGCACTGAAACCACTCATAATCATTTTAGGTTTATGTTCTAATGCCAAAGCTTCAACTTGTTCATAATCTATTTCGCCAGTTTCTGGAACTAAACCATACTGAATTGCATTATATATTTTGCCAGAAAAATTAACCTTAGAACCATGAGTTAAATGACCACCATCAGATAATTTCATACCTAGTATAGTATCGCCAGGTTCTAATAAAGCCATGTAAACCGCTGTATTAGCTTGTGAACCGGAATGAGGCTGCACATTGGCATAGCTGGCATTAAATATTTGTTTAGCTCGATCAATCGCTAATTGTTCAACAATATCCACATATTCACAACCACCATAATAACGTTTGTACGGATAACCTTCAGCATATTTATTAGTCAACACTGAACCTTGAGCTTGTAATACCCTTGGACTAGCATAATTTTCTGAAGCAATTAATTCTAAATGTTCTTCTTGTCTAGTTACTTCATTTTGCATTGCTTGCCATAGTTCAGCATCAAAATCTGCAATATTCAATTGGTTTGAAAACATTAAATTACCTTTAAAGTGGTGAAAATTGTGATTAAAACAAGTTTAATTGTTCATTGGTGGATGATTTCGTCGATCTATAAAAGATTACTTCTTTACTTATTTTACCAGCTATTCCTTTTAATTCTAATAATGGCTTAAATGGTAAGTAATCTGCACATTGGCCTTCACAAACAATAACCTCTCCTTTTCTCTGTAATACCCATTGTGATAATTGTGTATAGTTAATCATTTTGCTACTATATCTATATCCCATTCCTGATTCACCCTTATATGGAGGATCAATAAACCATGTTGCTATTATATCTGGAGCTTCAGAATAATCACTATTTATAATTTTCCAATGCTTTATTTTATATAAATTATCAGCAAAAACTCTTTTACTAATTTCCCAATTTCTCGCTAGAATAGGTGTAACCTTAATAGTTTTAAAATGAAATGCCATTTTTGTGGCAGCATGAATTATGTGTAAAAATTCTGAGCTTTTTTCGCCAACAGATAAATCTGGTAGCTTTTTTATATCTTTTACTGAAGCTTCATTAATAAACCAATCCCAAATATTTGCAACTTTTTTATCTTTTTCGAACAAAATTACGTTTTTTTGCCAATTGTCTTTATAAAGAGAGTATGCTGCTGAACCAGCAAATGGTTCTATTATAGTATCGTAATTAGGTGGTGGATAATGTCTAATAATTTGTTTTTTTCTACCATAATAATAGAACATATCTAATGTGTATTAAATTTAAAAATAGATTTATATTTAAGGATATAGTCTTTTTTATTTAATAAAATTATCCATCCTTTTCCCATTTTTTTCTTTCCTGACACAAGCATACCAGTAACTTTTGTATTTCTTCCAGTAATTCTACTTATTTTACCCCAATCATTAACATTTAATTCGTTTGAATAAAATGCACCTGTAATTATTGGGTATTTTTTACCATTTATTATACTACCAGAAAAGTCAATAACTAATCCCATTAAGCTAGTTACTTCTCTATGATGTGCCTGCCAGGTTAAACTAGTAATATTGTTTAATCTTTGTTCGCCTATATTAGAAATACTATTTGTTTTTAAATTTCCTGCTGTGCATTTAATCTCTAATCCAACCGGAAAATGCCTAAGTTCCTTTTCGGTAGCGTCTTTACCATAAATTGGTATTATATCTGGATGTCCTTTTTCAATTGGGTTTACTATAGCATTCGCTTTATCAGCAAGATTAGAAATAAAAAATGCTCCTATTATCCCACTTAATGATTTTAAATCAATATTATCAAACAAACTAAATGGGAGTTCTTCTAATTGTATAGAAGTAATCAAGGCCGAATGTGCTATATCTTTAGCATTCAAGGAAAATCCACAGTCTATTTGAAAACAATTATTAATTTTATAAGTTTTTTGTGATTCAAAGTCTAACTTTAAATCCTTATTTGGAAGGTTTAAAAATAATTTGTAGAGTGGCATTTTCAGTGCAGTTGCTATAATATCAAGATTAATCAAGCTAACATTACGTTTTCCTCTTTCAATATCACTTATATATGTACGATCAAGATCACACATAAATGCGAAATTTTCTTGTGATAATCCTTGTAATTGTCTAAAATTACGAATATGGTTACCAACAAATTTAAGTAATTTAGAATCGCTCATAACAAACGATTATCCATACTTTGTCGACAATAAGTCTACTGACTATAAGTCACATTTATTAAATTCTATTGAAAATATTTTTAATATTAGCTTTTAAATTATATATTTTCTTATTAACAACAAAAATTTAATATAATTAATATGATTAAGGATAATATATATAAATATTATTCTGAAATGCTATATAGTAAGATTATTATATTTTCATACTATTATAAAAACATAATAAATGGATTTTAAATAAAAATATTTATTATTATAGTACTATTTTGTATGAACCTTACTATACAATAATGATCTATCCCAAAATCTTATCAATTTGTTTAATTAGCTTATCAAGCTCAATAGGTTTAAAAACAATTTCTGTTACTCCTATGATCTCTACATTGCCTTCATTTCTATTCATACTAGTGAATGCCAATACGGGTATGTTTAGTTTTGTTTCTTGTGTTAGCCATCGCAGAAATCCTATACCATCCAATACTGGCATCATCATATCTAAAATGATCAAGTCTGGAGTTAATGTTTTTAATTTTTCTTTACCATCTTGTCCATTAACCGCTTGAAACATTTCATAACCAGCTGAACGAATATATATGCTTACTAATATCCGCAATTCATTATCATCATCAATCATTAATATTTTTTTCTTCATTTAAATAAAACCCCTTAAACATAATTCAAAGCTAATTCCAATCCCTACTTGACTTTCCGCAGTTAAAGTACCATCCCAGATTTTTACTATACTTATAGCTTTACGAATATCATGAAATTGTTCGGCTATTTCTAGTTCTTTATTAGCTAAATATTGTTGGAAACGTTCATTAGGAATACCAAAACCAGTATTTTTAAAAGTATAAATCACCCAATGTTCACGTTCTACCATATCTATCACAATATCGGTTTCTGGAACTGCATCTTTAAGTAATAAAGCAAATATGCTACCAACTACCCAATATAGCTCAGTTCGAGAAGCAAATATTAAACTTACTAAGTCAGGTAAATTAGCAACTAATCTTATTTGACATTTAACTGCCTCTAAAGAAGTATTTTCCATCGCATCTAAAATTGATTCTTTAGCATCTATTGGATAAGTAATAATATTAGTAGGATTGTCATCCATTTGAATATTAAGTTGTTGTTCTACTTTATTTAATATTTTTATATGACTGTTTATTTTATTTTGTAAAATACTAGTGGCTGTATGCTTTTCTTCCTCATTAGTATTAGGATCAATTAACAATTGGCTAGAACTTAAAATGGATTGCATATCATTACGAAACTGAAAAATTAAACGTTCTGCAATTTGCTCTTTTAACGTGCTTTGTAACTTTATTTTAGTAACATCAATTAATTGGCATAAAATGCCTTGCTGCATATCTGATTTTAATTTCTTATCAAAATAAGGAAAAATTTGGATATCTAAAATAAAATAACGTTCTACAACTCCAAATAATTTAATTTGGTGAACAATTTTAGTTTGTTTTAAAAACATATCACAAAAATTCTGTTTCGCTGTATCAATATCAGTTTTACTGACTATGACAAAAAAATCCAAAGCTGACATAGTTTGTGGTTTTAAACCAAAAATTTGAGCTAATGCTCGCATACTCTGGTTTACTTGCATAGCCATTCCAAATATATCGTACAAAATAGTAGCAGTTTCTGAATAATCCGTGATATTTTCTAACAAAGATAATCGTCGTTCTAAAGAATTTTTACCAATTTCTATTTTTTTATGTTTTAAAAACTGTTGACGATAATATAAAATTTCACCAAGTTGATTGGTAAAATGCCGAATTGTTGGGATAAAATTATCATTTAACTGTAGAACACTTAATAATAAAATACCTTGTAACTTATCATCAAAAAATAGTGGAATTAATAATTGTTCTTCTAAAGGTGATATTGGTTTCAAAAATTTAAAATGGACTATATCTTGTATTAGATTTTGTTGATAAAACTGTTCATTAATATCATCTAAACAACAATTTAACGCTATAATTTCTTTAATATGGTTCAAGCCAAGTTCACAATCCAATATAATTAGGCGTTCTATTCCTAACATACTCTGTAATGTAACGACTACTTGTGACCAATAATTATCGGTAATAAATTGTTCTGAATTGATTCGATCTGCAAATGTTGTGTTCATATCTATTGATTGGACTATAGAACTGGCTGAAATTTAAATAAAATTATTTATTTGTAATGACTTCAAACTTATATCCGGCATGACAAGCTATACAATTTTGCATTAACGTGTTTAATTGAGAAAGAGTATATTCTGAATCTTCTAATTCTATAGCATCAAGAGCTAAAGTATCAAATAGATTATGAGTTTCCATTCCCATTGCTTTAAATCCTATCGGCAATTTACCAATTAAAGAACCAGGTACACTACGTTGAGTTGTCATTCCAACTTTTCTAGCTGATTCAGCAATCATCTGCATATCTTGCTGTAGAATTCCATTAGTAATCTGTTGGACAGCTACTAAAAATGCTCTCATTTCAGATAAAACTAAGTCTCTTTCTTGTGGTTCTAACTGAATAGCTATTCTATCA
The DNA here is from genome assembly GCA_030627235.1 of Thioploca sp. Taxonomy (GTDB): domain Bacteria; phylum Pseudomonadota; class Gammaproteobacteria; order Beggiatoales; family Beggiatoaceae; genus DRQV01. The sequence continues at coordinate 756 of DAOUSL010000069.1, read as the reverse complement.
TCATTACTTACTATAACACTTCCTTGAAAGATAAATTTGTAAGTCATTCCAGATAATAACAACATAAGAATAACTATCACAGTCCAACATTTTTTACCCATTTTTACACCTGATTTATATGATTCAACTGATATATGAATTACATGTTGGGCAATTCATATTTTTTAGCTTAAATATTATACACCACTGCATTACAATTTGTTAATTAAAAATATACGGCTTACGAGTTAAACGTATTGTTGGCTTAATCCTAATAGATAATTTATTTCGTGATGTAAATCTTTCAATTATTTTGACATCCCCTTTACTGATATCAAGATATGATTTGTAATGAAGCATTATTACCAAAAGCACCGTTAAAAATAAGGTAGTTACGACCATTTAAAATTAATCTAAGGGAGTATTAAAACATGTTTATCAAATCACTGAAAATAATGGCTATTGTTTATGCAGAATATTATGGAGTTGGATGGTACTAGTTTTAGTTCTTAATTCACATTTTGGTAGATGAATAGACCTCTTGCAAAAGTAAAAAAAGTAAAAGAATTAAAAAAAGACGATTTTAAAAGAGCAGTATGAATAAGTAAAAAGATGTTTGAAGAAATGGTAAAAATTATCAAAGAAAATTTACGCACTTTTGGTCGTCCACCAGCTATGAGCTGCGAAGACCAATTACTTATGACATTAATGTATTGATTGAAAATATTATTCGTAAAATCAAAACTTTTCGTATTCTTAAAGAACGTTACCGTAATC
>DAOUSL010000160.1 GCA_030627235.1 Thioploca sp. | reverse complement strand
ACATATTGATTTGTTTAACAAAAAGGAAATAGAATGAGTAAATTAACACTAGGAGTCATTGGGACTTCAAAAAAAGAAAATGAGCGACGGGTTCCAATTCACCCAGAGCATTTGCCTCGTCTTCCTGAACAAATTCGTCGCCAACTGATATTTGAAGAGGGCTATGGAGCACCATTCGGTATCTCAGACTCGGAAATTGCTGCTCAGACGGGTGGCATCGCCACACGCCACGAATTATTATCCGATATTGGTACGGTTATAATTGCCAAGCCAGTATTATCTGATTTACAAGAACTTCGCGAAGGAGGAACTCTTTGGGGCTATCCGCATTGTGTACAGCAACGGGATATTACTCAGGTTGCAATTGATCGTAAGCTAACTCTCATTGCCTTTGAAGATATGTTTGTTTGGACTCCTACCGGTCAGATTGGCCGCCACACGTTCTATAAAAACAACGAAATGGCCGGATATTGCGCAGTAATACATGCCTTACAACTCAAAGGTATTGATGGACATTACGGCAACCAACGTAAAATTATCATTTTTGGTTTTGGTGCAGTCAGCCGTGGGGCAATATACGCTCTTAAGGCACATGGTTTTAAGGATATCACAATCTGCATTCAGCGCCCTGACCACGAAGTACGTGAAGAAGTGCTTGATTGTCATTATGTCAGGATTCGGGCAGGCAATGAGGACGAGGCACGCATGTTGGTGGTGGAACACGATGGAACTGTGCGACCGTTGACTGATCTAATCAGTGAAGCAGATATCATCATAAACGGAACTCTTCAAGAAACAGAAAACCCCATCAACTTTGTGACCGAAGCAGAAAGTTCATATCTCAAGCCCAACAGCCTGATAATTGATATCAGTTGCGACGAGGGGATGGGATTCTTTTTTGCTAAACCAACCACATTCAAGAATCCGATGTTTAAATATGAAACCATAGATTACTACGCAGTGGATCATACTCCAAGCTATCTCTGGGAAAGTGCAACGCGCTCAATCTCTGCCGCTCTCATTGTTTATTTACCGACTGTACTCGCAGGCCGTGATAGTTGGCAGCAAAATGAGACCATTCGACATGCTATAAATGTTGATGGTGGCGTGATTCAGAATTCCTCTATTCTGTCGTTTCAAAAGCGTGAGCCTAACTACCCCCATGCTGCTCTCATCAATCCGGTTAGAAATGCAGAGTAAAATTAACCTATAATATAATATGAGATGTGGTGAGGAAACGAACCACATCAATATGATTGCTATTCATGAGGATAAGGCTAGAATACAGGGAAATATAAATCCTTATTATTGATTATGTATACATATTTAGGTTTGTTCTGACATTTCTCGGAACAAATTTAATCTACGACAGTATTTTATTATTAATTACATCGAAGTATAAACAACTAATCGTCTATTAAGTTTTTTCTTGAGGAACTAGGATATCTAGATAATTGCCTCTGAATTTAATGACTTTCCGAAGCCTTTAGATGAACACAGCTATAGTGCTTGCCTCGAAACTCTCAAAAAAGCAGATTACTTTATATTGTTAATTGGTAATCGTGTTGGAGGCTGGTATAACCAAGAAGAGAATATAAGTATAACTAGACAAGAGTATCGAGAGGCTTATGAATTACATAAACAAGGAAAATTAAAAATAATTACTTTTGTAAGGCAAGATGTTTGGCAGCATTGTGAAGAAGGGAAAGAATTAGCAAAATTTCTAAAGAAATCGACCGCTACAGAAAAAGAGGTTGCTGAAATAATTAATTATGATAGTAAATTTGCAACTGATGCAAAAACCATATGTGATTTCATTAACGAAGTCAGTCGTAATAAAGAGACATCAATGGCTGTTAAGAAAAAATCTAAGTTTCCTACAGCAAACTGGGTACACACATTTGAAACGTTCCGTGATATTTCGGACGTTATTCGAACAGAAACATTATCAGGCATACCTTTAGAAATTATAGCTTTTAAAAAATTATTAAGTCGAGAACTCATAGAAATGCTGAAATCTAGTTTAAAGAAAATTAACGGACATAATGTCTATTCGCCAAAAGAATTTATCTACAATTTCTTGAAAGAACATACCTTCGATTTAAAATTAAATACGATTGAACTAACAGCTAAACGATGGGATACTTTATTAGTATGTACTATACTATTTTTAAATACAAAAGTCTTACGAACTCAGGTGCTTGACAGAGCTGTCGAATCACCATTTTTTTTAAAATTTAACGCAAAATTAAATCAGTTTGAAGAAGAGCCTGTTTATAGAGCAATATGCCAGCTCAAAAAGGAAATCCATTCATTATCTGAGTTGGATAGAACTGATGTTTTAGGGATCATTTCAAATGAGAATATACTGCGTAACACAGATAAGGTTCGCATAAACACATTTAAACTCCTTATGTTAATATCTTTAATGAAGAATTGGGTTAATATAATTCAGCTTTCTGCTGCTATCCTTAAACATTTAGAAGGAGCTATATTTAAAATGCCATTTATTTTTTCAGGAAGTCCTATTGAAGGTGAGAATAAAGGGCTAGAAAAAGAGAGAGTGACTGATTCAGATGTAGCTAAATTTTTAATGAATTTTTAACTCGTAAGTTGTATAAGCGAAGAGTCATACACTAAATCCATCCATGTGGTGTATGACATTATCATTTATGTATCTTACGAGCTGCACTACCCGGCTGCTTCATCTTCAAGCTCTGACAAATCATCCTCCACTCCAGCCATATCTCCAAGCATTTTTGTATAAATATTTAGCACAGATTGTAACTCGGTAAGTTCTTGTCGGAATTCCTGACAACTTTCTGAATTTAAAAATGCTTTTTGTACGGATAGTCTATGCCACTTTGCAGTGAATGGACGAATTACTTGGTTTAATACCACGATAGCTATTTTTGTAAACTCAATGCAATGCCTACCATTAATCTTTATTACTTCACGGGTAAGTGGAAAAATTGAGTAAATACTTTTTAAGGCTGTTTCCTCATCTCCGTGTGAATCATCAAGTGGTTGAGTTGTAATTCTTGTTAGCAATTCAATATATAACTCCCAAGCAGCATTTTTATCTTCATCTTGGGGTTGCCACTCCATATCAAGGAATGGCGTTTTTATTTTTAGGGATGTCATGTCCCATTTTTCGAGCCATTTACTCCATTTCATTAGTACCACCTTTCACCAGATCGATTATTTACAAAAGAAGAATAAGAATTATTTGGAATAATATTAGTCCGTCTTTGAAATGCTTCATGTATCCATGATTGCACATCTGATGGACTATTGCTCCAGTTATGAATTGTTGCAAAATCACATTCAATATTATCGTGTAGCCTTGGCGGAATAGTGTCGTGAAAATAATTACTTGGTTTGTTGTATGGTCTTTGGTAGGAAGGAAGAATAATTCCCAAAAGCCCAGAACGAGGATTAAACTGTGTGTTTCTTATGCTGGCACCTATTTCCCAATCCACATGTTTGCGTTGCCATGTTTGAGTACCAATAAGCACAACAGTAACAGTTGAATCTCTCAAATATTCATCCCTAATCTTTTGTCTTATTGTGTCAGTTTTAAGATTAGGCTCAATATCTCCAATTTGAACTGATTTTGAAATCATAATATCATGAATATTTACAAATATATTTTCAAAGTGATTTCTGTAATCTTGATCGTTAGCATGGTGATAGCTCACAAATACCTTATGACGTAAATTCATTTTTTCTCCATTTTTTAACCTTTAGCGTCAGAATTAGTCAGGTAGGGTGGGCAACAAAATACGTTACCCATCCTACATAGCTAATATATTATAAAAATTGTTTATGGAACTATTTGATCAATTACAATTTCTACTTTATCACCTATTTTAACGGGACTAATTTGACCCTGTAAATTTCCAGACTGAGCTGTTGCCATACCACTACTAGAAATTCTAGCACCTACCACAACTTCTGTTGCACCAGATAATTTCATAGTTGGCATTACCGCCATACTATCATTCAATATAACTTTAAATGGTAATTCAGTAGCAGATTTCTTAACAGCAGCCAATGGCATAGGTCTACCAGTAGTTGCTCGAGCAAATACAAACACAGTATCACCTGGTTTTACTTTATCTTGCAGAGATAGCGCTAAACTAACAGATACCTCTATACCAATATCAGCAATTTTCTCTTTGGTTTTAACTGGTTCGACTGGTTTAAAAACATCTGGAATACCGCCTAATTTTTGTTGTACTTCAGCCATATATGTTTCTAACATAGGACGAGTTTGCTTATCATCAGCTGGTAATTGAATTAATAATTTCTGCCAATAATCAATCGCTAATTGTAAATCACCTCGTTCTGAAGCAGCAAAACCAGATAGCCATAGACCTTTTTGATTAGTTGGATCTATTTTCATTGCAGATTTCAATAATTCTGTAGCTTTACCAGCAAGCTCTCCAGCATTTTGTAAAGCTAATATTTGAGCAAAATCAGTTAATAACTCTGCATCTTGATTTCCAACCAAAACCAATAATTTATCATATACATTTACCGCATCGTCATAACGTTCCATAAACGCATAAGAACGAGCTAACATCTTCCAACCTTTAACATCATCTGGTTGTTTTTCCAATCGTTTTGATAATTTTTCAACTATTTCAGTCATATCAGTTTTTTGCTGATTTTTAACTTCAGTTTTAGGTTGTTCTGTTAACAGATGTGGAGAACCAACTTGCCAATAACCAGCTAATGCGACAAAAGGGACTAATAACACAACAACAAAACTAGCCCATTTTGCTCGACTAAAACCTACTTCTTTGCTGGTTATTTCTAAATCCTGAGCTAAGGTTTTTTCCAATTCACGTTTAGCTATTACTAATTTTTCTGGAGACAAATTTTCTTGTTCCAACTCAGCTAACCGTTCTTTATAAATAGCCACATTTAAGTCATTATGACCTTCTTCTGTTGTCGAACTAGTTCTCAATAACGGTGGCACGATAAAAGCTAGAGCCAATAATGTGAAACCACCTATAATCATCCAAAATAATAGCATATGTTATTCTCCTAAAGCTTGTTTAAGTTTATCTTGTTCTTCTTTGGTTAAATCTGGTTTTGTAATAGTTGTTCGTACATGTTTGCGAATAAAATATAACAGTGAAATAATCGCAACTAATATGAGGAATAATGGTCCTATCCACAATAGATAAGTTTTATTATTAAAAGGAGGATCGTACAATACAAATTCTCCATAACGTTCTACCATAAAAGCAGTTATTTGTTTATCATTTTGTCCTTCATTAATTTTATTACGCACTAAATCACGCACATCTTGAGCTAATTCGGCATTAGAATCTGCTACAGATTGATTTAGGCATACGACACAACGCAACTCATTAATAAGCTGTTGATAACGTTGTTCTTGTTCTGAATTGGAAAATTCATAAGGATTACTATCCACTGCATGTACATAAAAAGGCAGGATTAACAGACTAAAAATTATATTTTTCATATTCATTATTTAAAAATTGGCTTTATGAGAATTGTTTTAGCATAGCCAGACTAACAGTACGTTGCTCAAAATTAGCAATCCGTTCTCTTAAACTAGTAATTTTTTGTTGATTAATTAACTTATGTTGTTCATCTTCTACTATACCATCAAGTGCTTCAGCAAAACGTTCAGCATGATTTAACATTAATTCAAAAGCTACTCGACCACCAAATGGGCCTGGTAATTTCATAAATAATGCTAATCCAGGTGTAGTAGAATTAACTAGTTCTTCAGGATTAAGAGTACCAGGAGCAACTATATTGGCTATACTAAATACTGGTTTACGAGATTTAATTTCACCAACTCCATAATGGTGGAAAATATCCATTTTTCCATACTTTAATCCAGTTTCTTCTAAAGTGGTTAAAATATTTTCTCCAATAAAACTAGGTTGTCGATGTGCAACTACATATAATACGATCAATATCTCAGATTTTGCAGTAGTTTCTTTTGTAGCAGTTTCTTTTGTAGTAGTTTCCTCTTCATAAGTTTCAGTAGAAGGTTCAATTTTTTCCTCTGTAGTTATTTCTTCAGGTTTAAGTTTTACAATATCATCAATGATTGGTGGGTCTGGGATTGATTTATCATCAAAATAATCATCTGTATATAAATCTGTGCGTTGCGCCATCTCTTTCCGACGATTATTATTATTGTAATAATTACGTTGCCAAATTAATAATGCAACACTAATAGTCACTAATATAACGACACCGATTAAAATAAATTGGTTATCCATAGTTTATGTTAGGAATAATGTTGAAGTACATATTTAAAAATATGGAAAATATATATTCCAGTTAAATTTATGTATTTTTATAGCCATTAATAACAGATATATAACCTATTTATATATCTATCATTAATGATTTAAAAACATTTTAACTAATTAATATTAGCCATTTTTTAAATATTTGAGATAAAAAATTATAAGTATTTAATCACTTTTATGATTCAATCTTGGGACTAATTTAGAAGGTTGATTCATCAGCATGCTCAATAAAGATACAATTTTTTCTCGCATTTTTCGCCGATCAACTATCATATCGATAGCTCCATGTTTTAATAAAAATTCACTACGTTGAAATCCCTCTGGTAAGGTTTCACGCACAGTTTGCTCGATAACTCTTGGGCCAGCAAAACCGATAAGAGCATTTGGCTCGGCAATATTAATATCTCCTAACATGGCAAAACTAGCGGATACACCACCCATAGTAGGATCGGTCATTATTGATATAAACGGTAAACCATGTTGATTAAGTCGGTTAAGTATCGCACTAGTTTTTGCCATTTGCATCAATGATATTAACGCTTCTTGCATACGAGCCCCACCACTAGCAGAAAAACATATCAATGGAATATGACTTTCAATAGCAATATTAGCCCCACGTACAAATTTTTCTCCAACTACGCTACCCATTGAACCGCCCATGAATTTAAATTCAAAAGCTCCAGCAACTAAAGGTAATCCGAAAACTTCGCCTTTCATCATTAATAAAGCATCTTTTTCACCAGATGTTTTTAGGCCTTGTGATAAACGGTCTTTATATTTTTTGCTGTCACGGAATTTTAGTGGATCGACTGAGGATAAATTTGCTCCAATTTCTTCCATTGATTCTAGATCAAGGAAACCTTCTAACCGTTTACGAGCTCCAATCCGCAAATGATGGTTACATTTTGGGCAAACATTCAAATGCCGTTCTAATTCTTGGCCATATAGTACTGCCTGACAAACTGGGCATTTACTCCATACTCCTTCAGGTACAGTATGTTTACTTCTTTTACCATCAGTACGAATACGTGATGGAATTAATTTTTCAAACCAGCTCATATTATTAAATTCAGTTTTAAATTATCAGTCCCTATATAGTATAATAATTATTTAGAAATTTCATTAAATAGGAATATAAATATTTTGCATAAATTGGATTTAAAATCCTGAACTCATCATTATATTGATGTTATGTAGATATAATAATTGTAAATGAGTTTAAAATGGAGTTAATTTTGCTTATAAAAATTTTAACTACAAGTAAGTTTTATATTTCAATAAAATATCCATAGGAGATATTTATGTCTGATGATATACAAATTATCCATGATTCTAATAAAAAACGTTTTATTCCTATTAGTAAACAGGAAATTATAGCAGATTTATTAACAGATTCTACTTGGAATGATACTGAAAAAAAATTATTCCGTGATTTTTGTCAAATTTTTGCAGCTTTATATCACTATAAGTTTCATACTCATTTAGAAGAAATGAAACGTTGTTATACACCATTTAATCCAGATAATGACATTATTAGCAAACAAGAATATTCTGTTGAACAGAAACAAGAACAAAAAGCCACTTTAACTAAGGAAATAATTGAACTACTTGATAATGCCAATTATGAAGTATTAAAAATTGACGATATTAATCAAGCTATGGCAGCTGAATCATATTCTGGATTAAATGTTTCCGTGGATTTAGATGACTTTGATCAGTTAGTTGTTTATTATCGTGGTTTGGCAACTAAAGTTGAACATAAACGCCATTGGAAAAACTTATTTCTATTTAAAAAAGCCTTTGAAACTCCTATCTATAAACGTATGTTCATGTTGCTTAAATTAAAATCCGAAGCCCAAAGGGTGCAGGAATTAGTCGCAATTAAAGGAGAGGAATTTGAGAAAAAAGTCAAAAAACAAGTACACAAATCCCGTAATAGTCTACCATCAGATATTAATGAACAGCAAATTTTTCTGAAGCTATTTAAAAATATTCCTCGGTCTGATTTAGAAATGTTATTTCCTAATCGTGATATCAGACTTAAAATGTTTGATAAAATTCGTCTAGCTATAACTGGTGGTGCTGGGACTATACTTGGCATAGTTTCCACTATTAGCAAAATTGCAACTATAACTTTACTGAATCCAATAGCGTTAATTATTGCATTAGGAGGGTTAATAGGAATTATCTTCAAGCAAATTATGAATATTTTTAATCAGCGTAACAAGTACACCATGGTATTGTCCCAAAATTTGTATTTCCATAATTTGGACAATAATTTTGGAGTAATTAGTCATTTGGTTGATAATGCTGAAGAAGAAGAAGGCAAAGAGATAATTTTAGCTTATTATTTTTTATATAATAATCCAGATAAAAATTTCACCCAAAAGGAACTTGATAATGAAGTAGAAAAATATATCAAGGATAAATATGGAATTAGTATTGATTTTGAGATTGATGATGGAGTGAAAAAATTACGAGATGAAGGTATTTTGCTTGAACAAGATAATGGGGTATTAAAAGTCCTTGATTTGCAAAAATCCTGTGAACGTATAGATGAAGAATGGGATAATTTTTTTAGACCAAAAGAAAATTAAGTATTTTTTAAGTCATCTAATATGAGGGTAATCACAAGAGATTACCCCTACGAATCATAATATTATGTAGGGGCATACGGTTCTAAATTTATAAATCATAGTGTGAGAACAAAATATAGGGTAAGGATTCTTTACGTTGGTAATAGAAACATAAAAGGTGCTCCAGGATTATGAGATTAATTACTATAGCCAAACGAGTATAAAATGATTAAATATTATAGAGAGTGAAAAGTTCAGGAATAGAACAATATTTTTGTTTTCGAATAGCTTTAGCTTGTGCCCATTTATGTTAAATGGGATT
>DAOUSL010000161.1 GCA_030627235.1 Thioploca sp. | reverse complement strand
CCATATTGGAGCAATTTTGGTAGGGATTCTTTTATTCATCATTATTATAAATGTTTTTCTTAATATAATTTATCTTGGCATTACATCTATAACACTACCACTATTTTTAGTTTTTTTAAACTAGTTAGTTTGACAAGTAACAGAGTATCTACATAAAGTCAGGAAATGTGTCTAGTAATAACGAACCCAACAATTTATGAATTATTATCAAAATCTTGTTGGATTTCACCTTAAAACTAAAAAATTATAAATAGTTTTATAAAATCTGCTAGAATGTATTATTTTATAAAATCTAATTAAACATGAATATATATAGAGAAACCCCCAATGCCAAATTTTATAAACTAGGAATAGTGATACTTTTTTTAGTTATAGTAATGTTATTCGCTATATTTGGATTGGGTAATATAGAAAAAACAACATTCTTAGCATTTGTAGCAGTAGTAGGCGGTTATATGGCTATGAATATTGGTGCAAATGATGTCGCTAATAATGTTGGTCCAGCCGTTGGTTCTAAAGCTTTGACCTTAACTGGAGCTGTTATTATAGCTATTATTTTTGAGGCAAGTGGTGCATTAATCGCTGGTGGAGATGTGATTAGTACAATTAAAAAAGGTATTATTGATCCTAAACTCATTATTGACACTAGTATATTTATTTGGGTAATGTTTTCTGCCCTGCTTGGAGGAGCGATTTGGCTTAATTTAGCAACCGCATTAGGAGCGCCAGTTTCAACTACTCATTCCATAGTTGGAGGAATTATGGGAGCAGCTATCGCATCCAGTGGTTGGGAACTGGTGAACTGGGGAATGATGACTAAAATAGCAGCTAGTTGGGTCATATCTCCAGTTTTAGGTGGTTTAATCGCAGCATTATTTCTGTATATAATTCAAGATCGAATTTTTCATAAAGATGAAACCTTAGAAGCAGCTAAAAAAATAGTACCAATTTTAATTGCTATCATGAGTTGTGCATTTGTTACTTATTTAGCATTGAAAGGATTAAAAAAACTAATAAAATTAGACATAACAACATCAGTATTTATTGGGATTATAGCTGGTGTAATTACTTATGTTATCGTCAAGCCACTTATTAAAAAAGCATCCCAAAGTTTATCTAATGAAAAAGACGATATTAATACATTATTTACTTTACCGTTAATCTTTGCGGCAGCACTTTTATGCTTTGCTCATGGAGCTAATGATGTTGCTAATGCTATTGGACCAGTTGCTGCAATTTATGAAGCATTACAAACTGGATTAATTACTAAAAAAGCTACCATCCCATTATGGATAATGGTGGTCGGAGCTATAGGAATAGCTGTTGGATTAGCCACTTATGGGCCTAAACTCATTAAAACTGTTGGTAGTGAAATTACTGATTTGGATCAAGGTAGAGCTTGGTCGATTGCAATGTCTTCAGCTATAGTAGTAATTATTGCTTCTTGGTTGGGATTACCGGTTAGTTCTACTCATATTGCTATTGGTGGAGTATTTGGAGTCGGTTATTTACGTTATTATCTTTATCAGCTCCATGCAAATGAGATAGAAGGAGTTAAGGCTCACCATGTTAAATCCATTAGGAAAAAACTAGTTAAATGGGATAATAAACTAACAGAATTGGAAACAGAAGTAGAAAAAAATCAACTGTTGGATAAAATAAAGTTAAAAAAACAAGAATTAGAAACTATGGAAACTGGTGGTAACGTTGACTTTACCAAGAAAGAAAAAAAGAAAATGGCTAAAATAACGCAAAGACAGTATGTTAGAAAAGGAATGTTAGCCAAAATTATCACAGCTTGGTTAGTAACTGTACCAATGTCCGCATTGATTGGCGGGATTCTATATTATATTTTTGTTGATTTGTTAAAACTGCAAATATAAATTTTCTAAGACTTACTAAAATCATTATTTTCTGGTTATAGGCACTGCTCCACTTCGTTACGCAGCGCCTATAATGGCGAGTTGAGGAGAAACATCCTCCTCGAACGGTTATCACCGTTCTGCTCCGCTTCGCTCCCGCAGTCCGATAACAACCGTTCGAGGCGACGAATATGCCTGATAATCGCCCTCTACCGAGTCCATTATCAGGCATATTCGCTCCTCAACTCGCCATTATCATTCACCTGAGCCAATGCTATTAAGTTAAGTATTTTACATTTAATATCAATTAGATATATTGAAAATTATGGTAAGTTATTTATTAAGCAAAAATTATACCTTGATAAATATCTCAATATTTTTAATCGATTGTCAGGTTACTTCTCTATACCAATAAGCTAACCTGACCTACATTGTAACTTATTTCCTTAACTTAATGGCATTGAAACTCCAGTAAGGTATAACTTCAATAGGTGTAAAGGTCTATCTTTAGGATATATAATTAAATGCTACTTAACTAAAAAACTGAGTTTGATTTAATTTAACTTAGTAAAATAAAACTGTTACAAAGCCTAATTTTATAACCTTAAAAACTGTCTGAAGTGTTGATAATAAATTAATTAACACCTAACATCCACCTTCAACCGACCCGCTTTTTGCATTGAGAGCAAGGTTTAGTTAGAAATTTTTGTAGTATTTTGAGTCATATTTAATTTAAGCCTGATCCCTTTTACTTTCGTCCAATGAATCATTTTGCAACACTGGCAATACGGCGTTGACACCACCCGCTAACATACCTAAATTAAAAAATAAAATTGAACTGAAAAGGCCAAATCCCATGAGAAATACCCCACTCACACACAGTAATCCAGGTATTATACTGATCCTAAAACCATTTTTCAAATTGCTCTCTAAATTTGTTGATAATTCAAATAAATGAATAAGTTGTTCTAATGAATTATCCATCAATACAATTTGAGCAGTATCTATCGCAATAGTAGATGCACCACGAATAGAAACTGAAACATTGGCTTTTTTAAGTGCAATCGAGTCATTAATTCCATCGCCTACAAAACAAACCTTTTTACCTGCTTTTTGTAATGCTTCAATATGTTGCGCTTTATCAGCGGGCAAAGTTTCAGCAAAATAATTATCAATGCCTAATTTATGTGCTAGATTGGCAGTTGGTTGGGTATGATCGCCAGAAATAATATAGATTGTTAAACCTAGTTGATGTAATCCATCAATCAAATTTTTAGCTTCAGGACGAATGGTGGGATACAATTCCAATAATCCTACAAGTTGCTGGTCAATCGCTACCACCACTATTGAATTGCCTTGTGCGTGTGCTTCATCAACAATGTTTTCTATTTCAGCAGAAACAATAAGCTGTTCCATTTGCATAAAACGGAGGCTACCCACACGTATCAAACGTCTATCTGCTAAATTGACCTTAATTCCATAACCTATCTCATAATCTGATTCATTGTTTTCCATAACATCTAAACCGCGTTGCTGTGCCTCAATTAAAATAGCTTTTGCGATGGGATGAGTTTGTTTGTACTCGGCTGTAGCGGCATATTGTAATAATGTATTTTCATCCAAACTACTTAAGCTATGGATTTTACCCACATGTGGTTGTTCTAACGTCAAAGTACCTGTTTTATCAAAAACAATTGTATCAACTTGAGTCAATAACTCTAAAGAACGTCCATCTTTGACCAATACACCTTGACGTGAGGCGATGCGTAAATAATTTAGAATACTGACTGGTGCAAAAATCCGTACATTGTAGCCAATTGAAGAATTGAGAACTGCAATTGCACCGCTAATTCCTGAAATAGGAACAGCCAATATCCCTATAAGTAGAGTAGGAAAAGCGGAATTATCTGCTATTTTTTCGCCTCTTGATTGGACAGAAGTTCTATAGTCAGCCGTCTTTAATAAGATTTCACCAATCTGTGCTACACTAGTTTCTTGCCCTGTACATTCGACACGAATCTGTAAATTGCCAGATAGTACCACTGTTGAAGCAAATACTTCATCATTCACGCTTTTTTCTACTGGTTGTGATTCACCAGTTAAGATATGCTGGTCAACAGTGCCATTACCTTCTAAAATAATACCATCTGCTGCAATCATTTCTCCTGCTCGAACCACCAACAAACAATCCCGAGTTAATTCATCAAAAGGAATTTCAAGTTCTATCCCGTTTTGAATAATCCAAACTTTACGTGGATGTTGGCCAAAGGTGTTGACTAAACTTTTGCGTGTACGATCTTCAGTTTGCAGTAATATTTTGCGGCTATAAAAATAAAAAAAATGGGCTAGAGAACCAAGAAAATAAAAATGAAACAACACATAACTTGGTAAAACTATAGCATCTAATATACTCATATTGACCCGCCTTTCTTTTATTGTGACATGATATGCACTTTGCCAAAAAGGAATACTCATATATACCAACAAAACCGTCGTTCCCAATAAAATCGGTGGGTAAAACATACCACCGACTGTGCAACCTAGCAAAGCTAAAGAAACTTTTAGATAATGATTTGCCTTAATAGTTTCTTCGTCTTTTTCATGCGTTTCATTTATTAAGTTCGGCTTCACTTTTATGGCAATTTCTTGAGAATCTTGTGCTTGCACAGATGGAATAACAGATGCCCCTGATTTTTTACCTTTAGAACGTGCACTTATGACAGAGTAGATTGCACCAGCCGTTAGCAACAATTGTGGAATCATAAGATTATCTCTTTTGAATGGCTACCTGCCATTCTGCTAAATTGAGTGATAACATCTGTTCAGCCCCTCCGGGTGGCATAGCGTGGGATGGCAAAGTGATATAAGGTGCCGCAACTAAAGCACAACCGACTTCACCTGGTTGAACTACGATTTCTTTTAGAGCTACATACACGTTTTCGTATTTAACAGATTGATTTTCACCAACTTGTAGCACACTGCGGATTAAAGAATCCATCACATGTCCATATTGCTCGTTGAAATCTATTGTATCTCCATGTAGCAGAGTCCAACCAACATCTTCCATGAGTAGAATAGCATTTTTATCACGATCAGTAGGAATACCTAATGCAAAACTACAATACAAATGTTTCGATTCTTCTGACGGAGGTAAATTACAAAAAAACTATAACTTTTCCAAGCAGCAGGCACATGACTGCCGGGTAAAATAGGAAATTGTTGATTATCACGAGTTCCATATAAGGCTTGAGTGGCTTCAATAAAAGGCCAAGCGGAATAGACTTTCACCTCCTTAGATTGAATATTATAATAGGTATTTTGGACCAATTCAGGAACAGGTTTTTCTTTATCAGCTACCCCCACATCATAACCTCATAGCAAACCATTAGAACCACAGAAAGAAGAAACTTGAATCAAATTGATTTGCCCAATATAAGGCCCATCGGTTTCAGCTCGGTCAAAAGCATTAATTTGGTCTAGGAGAGTGGAGCCTTGATGAAAAAATTTCAGCTTATCTTTTCCTACTCCCAACAAGGGGGTCATGATGTAACTATCGTCTTGTTTACCTGGAAAACCAAAGCCTTGACAATATTTGGTATAGTCGTTTAATGCTTGTTCAAGAATATGCTTTTTATCCATAAATAAGCTCAATTTAATTTTTTTTAGTGTAGTTTTGTAGAGATTGGCTTTTAGGCAAATTAATATCCCATATTTTTATTCGTGCCATCCTTAAATATGCAGAAGATAATGAATTAGCAACTATTCCAGTAGAAAACGCCCACTATCAAATGAGTTATGGCATTACGGTTCATAATGAAAACATCATTATCCAAGTCGGCAGTCTGCGATTTATGGAAATAGAAGGTATTTAGTGTACCTGAGATTATCACACAAACGCAAACCGATTGTCATAAGCAAGGAACATTCTGTAGAATGTTGTAGCTGTAAATAAACATATCAAAAGTGCTATTGAAATAAAACCGCAATTAAGACCAAAAATAAAAATGATGCTAGATAATTTGCGGCAATACTTAAAGTTAAGCATATTGGTATAGTTTCCGACGATCATAAAGAACTGACCCAAAAGTTAGACCAAGAGTTGAGAATGGGTAGTTATTTTTATGATGTTATCCCAGAATAGAAGACGAGTATAGTAGAAAATTTGCAAAAACTTTAAGGGAAGAGCGTTTGTTGGTGATGGCATTAATAATACTCTTGCAATAAAACAAGCGAATGTATCAATTTCTTTTTCCGATGCAAGTGCAATTACAGCTGATTTAGCCCAGATTGTATTAATGAATGATAATATATCTCATTTGCTCATTTTATTTGAAGTTTCTGAAAATTTATCAACTGATACGAAAACAATTCTAACTATGTTAGGCAGTATAACCACTATAAGTAATGCGGGTTATCGGTGCAGTTAGTTTACAAATAGTTGAAGGTTTTATGGGATTTAGTTATTCTATGCGTTCATTAAAATATAAGTAGGCGAAACATCTATGAATTTTTGGGATACAATACGTTGGTTAGTAATCATAGGTGTTCGTGATAATCATGACAGTACTTCAATTAGTAGGATTAAGCGAGCTAAAATGACTCTTGATAAGGAAATAAGTTATATTAATAAATTACAATATAGGTCAGGTTAGCTTATTGAGTATAGCAAAGTAACCAGACAATCGATTAAAAATATTGAGATATTTATCAAGGTATAATTTTTACCTAACAAAGAACTTACCCTAAATTTCAATATATCTAATTTATATTAAATGTAAAACACTTAACTTAATAGCATTGACTCACCTGAGTGGTAATCCATTCCAGACGCACTAGCGTAGTTTTATACTTGACGCTGGTGCGTCATGACTGCATTCTCAACGAAGCCGTTTGGAATGAGAAACCATAAGACCTAATGCAGTTATTCTGTTAATTCTTTAATTCTGTAAATTCTGATTCAGACAACGATGTTAAATTGTCCAAACGAAAAGACCTGGCAGGTCTAAGATGTTTCAATTGCCTTGAGCGGCGAACTTCTATAAATACCGGATTAATAAAGTTCAACCCAACATTTAAAACTAAATTTTCTCAATTCGAGCTGCTAATTTCTTAAAATCAACTTGACCGGAAACTGGATCCCAAATCCGACTGGTTAGTTATACCATTAGCCAACCACTTATTTTCTTCGGATCTGCACTATCAGCTACTGACAAATTCCAAGGGCCAAACATATAACCACGTGATACATTATTCCGAGATGGTTTTACTAAACTATTAGTCCCAATCTGAGCTCGAGCCTCCAAAGAACCACGTCTAGTTACCACTCGCACTTTATCACCATCCTTAATCCCCAAATCTTTAGCATCTTCAGGGTGCATCTCAACATACATTTCTGGTACTAAACGTTGAGTAGTATGACTCCGATTTGACTTAGCAGTATGAAAATGATCATACACTACGCCTAAACCCATCCAGTATGGAAATTTATCATCTGGTACATCTTTCCGATTGGTGTAATCCTGCTGACATAATTTAAAGTGCATTTTGCCATCTTTACCGGAAATTTCTATACGGCTTATCATTCCAATCTTCTTGTGACATATAACGTCGTTTTACTCCACTAGATGCTTTAATTAAGTCTCTGAGTATTTCCTGAGCATCATAGAAACCATCATCTTTTTTCTGATACGGTAAAATATTCTCCATATCTAAACCTAATAAAGTACCAATTTTCTTAGCTTTATCCAATACCATATCCGGCAGACAACCAGCACAGCTTTTTCACAGATATTAATCCGTCGTTCCGAACTGATATAAACTCTTTCCACTTCTCCCCAGTTGCAGCAGGAAAGAATACATCTGCATATAAATTGTTAGGTGTATGACGATAAATTTCCTGAACAATAGTGAAAGTTTTAGTGATAGCCGGACGAACTAAATTATAGGAATCAGGTAAATCAATATGGGTAGCGTAAACTAGGAACATAGCTTTAACTTTCAATGCTCGTTCCATCATGCCGACTGCTCATAGATAATAGATTAATGATAGAAATAACATTGTGTTGACCGTGAATATGTTGGTTATAACCGATACCCCACATGATGATTACTCCACCGTGATTTTCTCCAGTTTTAGCCCGCTCTAACCGTTTTCGAGTGGCATCATAAAACATACCAGCTACTTTACGAATCAATTCTGATGATACATCATGATTTGAACCACCCATCCGATCTTAAACTTGTTCTGGACTATAATCTTTCAACACTCCTTCAGTATAAGTTTCCCAACTGCTAGTATTTTCTTTCATGAAATCCCAATTAATTACATCCTTATGATCGGTAAGTAATACGTGAGCAATTGAATTTAGAAAACTAATATCACCATTTAAAATTGGTATATTAACCGTATTATCTGGATTAATATCTTCATAGCCCATCACTGTACCAGTACGACGTGATTCAACTATTACAGTTGGAATATCTTGTTTCTTTTTATGATCAGCAATTCGCCAAAATATAATTGGATGTGACTCACGAGCATTATGCCCAAAATGAATCAACATATCGCATAATTCAAGGTCTTCATAAACCAGTGGTGGAGTGTCAGAACCCAACATAGCAAAGTAGGCTATTACGGATGAAGTCATACACATTCGAGCAGTGGCTTCAATAGTGTTAGAACATAAGATGCCTTTCATAAACAAGTTTTCTATATATTGTCCTTCCACTGTTAATTGACCATAACCATATAAAGCAATTGAATTACCAGTATATTTCTTGGCAAGATGGGTTACTTTATGAGCCACCATTTCTGAAGCTTCATGATAAGTAACTCGGACAAAATGTTCATCATCGAACGAACCTTTAGTTTTACTGACATATTCTATATCACCCTGATCTGGTTTTTTCCATTCTTCCCATACATCTTTCCGTACGCATCACCTTCTAATCGATCAACATACATACTAGTTAAAGCATTTTTTATACGTTTCATTTAATTATCCATTCATAATTAAGAATTGCTATAGCATATAGTTTTATTATTAGGATGAGTGACTTGAATTATCATGGTATATTTTTCCAAAAAAGAGATTGGGAATGATAATATCTTTGATGAAATTCCATGTACTTTTGAATATAAAATTTCTGGTAGTGTTATAGATGTAATGCCAAGATAAATTATATTAAGAAAAACATTTATAATAATGATGAATAAAAGAATCTCTACCCAAATTGTTCCAATATGGTTTACTAATTTTTTTAAAAAGGAAAGAGTTTTTCTCACAAGACGTGCAATACGTTGACGTAACGTTTAATCTTTCAATATGTACAGTT
>DAOUSL010000094.1 GCA_030627235.1 Thioploca sp. | reverse complement strand
ATATAGCTTTGGTCAATTTCACGTCGGTAATACAATCATACTTAGCTATATTACTTTCGGTATTTAGGAAACGATGTCTAATTAAGAATTAAGCATTCATAATTAAGAATTATTATTAAGATATTTAGACAATAATATATGAATATTTTAGAAAGTTCAAGCTAAAAGTATGGTAATTCTTAATTGCTATATATTGCTAGAACTATCTATAAGCTTGCAAAATTTATAAAAATAAGATATATTTTTAGTTATATGATTAAAAACGTTTTAAATGTTAGGGGAATATTTATGTTTATCAGAATCTTAACGGCAACCATTATGTTGTCTATATTGTCAGTGCAAGCAAGTTCTTTACCTACCGGAATTAATCCGGGAACTTTAGAAGTATTACAAATTGATGGTAAAAAACCAACTGAAAAATTGGAAATGCCATTACAACATACCGATGTTAAAATTGAAATATCTGGTTTTGTAGCAAGTGCAGTTATAACTCAGCAATATAAAAATCCGTTTGAGCAACCAATAGAAGCGGTTTATACTTTTCCATTGCCTAATGATGCAGCTGTGGATGATATGCAAATGACCATTGGTAAGCGAATTATTAAAGGTCTTATTAAGCGTAAACAGGAGGCTAGGGAAATTTATGAAAAAGCCCGTAATCAAGGACAAATAGCTTCTTTATTAGAACAAGAACGACCTAATATTTTCACGCAATCGGTGGCTAATATTATGCCAGGTGATGATATATTGATCACTATCCGTTACGTTAATATTTTAAAATATAGCGAAGGCAATTATGAATTAGTATTTCCGATAGTAGTTGGGCCGAGATATATTCCTGGTAATATTGCAATCGGTCATAGTGGAACAGGTTGGTCACTGGATACTGATAAAGTGCCAGATGCTTCTAAAATTACTCCTCCTATATTAAAATCTGGTGAACGTACTGGTCATGATATCTCACTATCAGTTAAATTAAATGCTGGTGTTTCCATCAAAAAAGTTCATTCTACCTCTCATGTTATTGATATTAAAAATATTAATTCTCATGCAAGCATTATCAATATTCATCCAGCCGATACTCTGCCAAATAAAGATTTTATCTTACGCTATCAAGTAGCTGGTAAAGCTCCGGAAATTGCGACTATTTCTCATCATGATAAACAAGGTGGTTTTTTCACTTTGATGATACAACCACAACATAAAATTACTGATGAGCAAGTTTTTCCACGAGAATTAATTTTTATTGTTGACACTTCTGGTTCTATGAATGGTTTTCCAATTGAAAAATCTAAGCAAGCCATGCGTAAACTTATCAAAGGAATGCGATCTTTAGATATGTTTAATGTAGTTCGATTTGCTGGTGACACTGGTACTTTATGGAGTCATCCACGTCCTTATACACAAACTAATGCTGATGAAGCTTTACGTTATGTGGAAAGATTTCGTGGTATGGGTGGGACTGAAATGAAAAAAGGTATCGTTGAAGCTTTAGCAAAGCCAGCTGCTGATGGTTATTTACGGATTGCATTTTTAATGACAGATGGTTATGTGGGTGATGAACTTGGAATCTTCCAAGCTATTGAAAAAGAAAGACGTGGAGCTAGAATTTTTTGCTTAGGAGTAGGTTCTTCAGTAAATCGTTATTTGTTAGATAGAGCAGCTGAAATTGGACGTGGTGAAGCTTTTTATGTACGGCAGGATGAAAATAGTGATAACGTTATTAAGCAATTTTTTCAGCGGGTTGATAAACCATCTTTAGCTCATATTGAAATCGATTGGGGTAGTTTAGATATTCATTCACTTTATCCAACTAAAGTTCCAGATTTATGGGCTGGGCAACCAATTTTAATTCATGGACGCTATAATAAAGGTGGTAAAAGTACGGTTACTGTTCGTGGCCAAATAACTGGGCAAAAATATACGCAAAAGTTATCAGTAATACTACCATATACTCAACTAGAAAATGAAGCGATGGCAACCGTTTGGGCTAGAAAAAAGGTGCATCAATTGATGAATGAAATGGTGCGTGCTGGTCAAACTTCAGATTTAATTGAACGAGTTACTAAGGTTGGGCTTGATTTTAAATTGATGACTCAATGGACTAGTTTTGTTGCAGTGGAAGAGCGTATCGTTAATATTGAAGGTAAATTACAAACTGTTGTACAACCAGTGGAATTACCAGAAGGCGTTGCTTATGAAGGAATATTTGCTGAAGAAATAAATAAATCGGAAAGTTTCAAATCTTTAGCTTCTCCTAGTGTAAGAAATGCACTACCTAAGAAAAAATCTGGTATGTTTATACAACCTATAGCAGCATTGCCTATTAGAAAATTTGCTGAAGAAGCTGAAGAAGCTCCAACCCTATCAGCGTTACCTGAGGATATTGGTGATACCTTGATTTTTTCAGATGATGAAGATACCGAAAAATCAGATACTGGAATTACTTTTGCTGTTGGAAAAACTGAGTTAAGTACGAGAGTTAAGTATATTTTAAATGCAATTACTAAACAATTCTGTCAGGACATGGATATTGTTAAGGCAATTGTGATAACTGGTCATACAGATAATAGTTCAGCTGATGATTTTAAACAGAAATTATCATTAGAGCGAGCTATTGTAGTGGCAGATTATTTGGTTAGTAAATGTTCGGCTATTACTAAGAATAAGCTAATTATCACTGGTAAAGCTGATAATTATCCAATTGCTGATAATAATACTGAGAGCGGAAGAGCTAAAAATCGGCGAGTTATTATTGAAATTAGGAAATGATATTATTCTAACGATTTCAATTCTACCGATTTCATCGGTGGCTATTCATGTTTAACCCTTTTAGGATTGAATAGCCATAGGTGAAATTTGTTAATATCCTAATTCAAAAGTTCCTAAACGTTGTTCAGAAATAGCTTTTCGTAATTCTTGCATAAGTTTTTGATAATAATGTAGATTATGTAATGTATTTAGATTTAAACCTAGAATTTCTTTAGTTTTATCCAAATGATGTAAATAAGCTCGACTATAATTTTGACAGGTATAACAATCACAATTTTTGTCTAATGGACCAGTATCATACTTATGTTGGCTATTACGAATCCGTATTACTCCATGACTAGTAAATAAATGTCCATTTCTAGCATTACGAGTAGGCATCACACAATCAAACATATCAATTCCAGATTTAACCGCTGTAACAATATCTGCTGGAGTTCCAACTCCCATTAAATATCGAGGTTTATCTGTTGGCAATTTAGGTGCTATATTGGCTAAAATTCGTTGCATATCCTCTTTAGGCTCTCCAACTGATAATCCACCAAGAGCATAACCATTAAAACCAATATCGACTAATCCTGTTAGTGAAATTTGACGTAAATGTTCGTACATACCACCTTGTATTATACCAAATAAAGCTGCTGGATTATCAGCATGAGCAATTTTAGAACGAGCTGCCCATCGTAATGATAGTTCCATGGAATCACAAGCTTCTTGTTCAGTAGCGGGATAAGGAGTGCATTCATCAAATATCATTACAATATCAGCTCCTAAATCCCGTTGGATTACCATAGATTCTTCTGGGCCTAAGAAAAATTTATCGCCATTGATTGGAGAACTAAACATTACTCCTTGTTCAGTTATTTCTCGCATTTTACCTAGGCTAAATACTTGAAATCCACCAGAATCAGTTAAGATTGGTTTATCCCAGTTCATGAAATCGTGTAAATCACCATGAGCTTTAATTACTTTAGTACCAGGACGTAACATTAAGTGGTAAGTATTACCTAGAATAATTTCTGCTCCAGTTGCAAGAACTTGTTCTGGCATCATGGCTTTAACTGAACCATAAGTTCCCACTGGCATAAAAGCCGGAGTTTCCACTGTACCACGAGTAAAATGTAAACTAGCTCGACGAGCAAGACCATCTGTTGTATGTAACTGAAAATTCATATGCTACCTATTTTCTTAATTCTGCTTGTAAATAACGTTGTACGATTGTTAGTTGTTTATTTAAACCTTTTACATCTAAACAAATTGGTAGATTTTGTAATAACTGTACTGCTCGAAAGTTTCCACCTAATATTTGATATATTCTTAAAATTTGAGGAAATTCATAGGCCAATCCTAAATAATGAATATAACGAGAAAAGTCATGAAAATTAGGTCGTTGTAAATTATAAATATAAAAATTAGGTAACGAAATATCACGAGAAGTCAAAATAATTATTTGATTAACTTCCAAATTTTTTACTTCAGTAGTTAATATCTGATAACCATCTTGTACTAGATTGACAGTCAATTGTTCAGCTAAAGCAGTTTTACCAATTCCAGCAATTCCTTTGATGAGCAAACGTTGTATCTTCTTAGTTTGTAATTTTTTAATTAAAGTTTGTAATTCCTGTTTACGCCCAATAAATATTTTAGTTTTTAGGATTCTATTAGTCGTATCTGGTTTAAAATTCCAATTAATTAATCTTGGCTCACTGCTAAATAATATTGGTAAACTCCATTGTTCAGCAAGACAATCATCTATTGTATCCCAAATTTCATTAGGAGATAATAAATTAGTCATTGCACACCGACCAGCTTGTACGGCTAAATTTATTGGTTTTTGTTGAGCTAAATTGATACATAAAGCTTGGATGAAAACTTTAGCAGCTCGATCTATTAATGCTTCTCGCATCCCTATTATATTAGGAATTCCTATTTTTATCAGAGGATCGATTAAATTATCTGTTACTAATTGACCAGATTTACAAGTTGCTAAAACCACACAACGTACTTTGCTATTATTGAATATTTTAGCTAAATCATTCCCAGTGACTAATTTAGTCTTACCAATTTCATTAGAAAAAACTAAAGAAGTTTGCTCATTTTTTAATAAACCATGGCCACTGATTATTACTAAATGCCAAATTTTCTTAGCTAGTAATTCGGTTAAAGTGCTAAAATAGCCAGCAATTGGTGCATAAAAATCTACCATGCCAGCGTTTATAAAAGGTGTAAGAGCTGAACGTATTTGTTGAGTTTCTATATCAATATCTAAATGGATTTGTCGTTGACTAGTTTGATGAATAGTAAATAATAATATTTTTAGTGGGCCTATTGGAAGTGGATTACTAGCAACAGATATACGACGATATAAAGTATAATCTATGTGTTTGGCAATAAAACCTAAACTAGGATGGTATAAACACTCCCATGGTAAATTATCCTTAGCATTATACTTAATTATTAATTCAGTTGGTATCCTGTCTAAATTCAAAGCTTGCCACAACGATAAACCGATATTTTTTAGCTGATAAATGTTATTAATATGGGACATTACTCTGGATATTTATTTTGCTTTACTTTATAATTTAGAAATTACTTTAAGATTTGACTGTTAGTTATTACAAAATATATAGTTTTTTAGATAGTTCTTAAATATAATAGTTTGATAATTAACTAACAATTTACAATTAATTGTAGGATTTATTATGAAAGGATATATTTTAATTGCAATGCTTGGCTTATTAGTAGCTGGTTGTTCTCATAGACCTATACCAGTAGCCAAATCATATCCAGTAACTGGGCAACAAAAAATGCAGGCTGCTCATCACTGGGATGTATTGGCTACTGATGTAGCTAATCGTTTGAAAAAAACTATGGAACTTACTTTTCCTAATGCTGATACCTTACCACCAGTCTTTGTTAACATATCTAATAAACAAGAGGAAATTCCATTTGGTAAAGCTTTTTATAATTTACTTAATACTAAACTAATTCAGCAAAGTTTAGTCGTTTTAACCAATGATGCTGGGTTCGATGGTGAAACTTTCGTAATTAATTATGACATGCAAGTGGTTCATCATAAAGATCGACGTTTAACTTATCCGCCTCCAGGTGTTTATACTACATTAGCTGGTGGTGTATGGATGGTTGCTAAAGCAATTGATAGTTGGAAATACCCAGGTTTATCCTTACTTCCATTTGCGTTAGCCGCAGATACTGATGCACTATTAGATTATTATTTACCTGGCGAAACCAATACTGAAGTAATCATTACCACATCAGTAACAATGGGTCAGCAATACGTGTTTGGAGATTCTAGGATGTATTATATTAACACTGGTGATTATGATCATTATGAAAATATAGCTAGAACTTATCAGGTGGTTAATTAATAATGAAGCAAATCCTCATATCATTTTTGTTAGTTGTACTCATTGCTGGATGTTCTATATTTTATAAAGATTATAACTTAATTTCCACCAGTTACAAAGCTACTGATAAATTATTGAAAGGAGTCAAAGACATTCATAATTTAGAACCACGTAGTGATGGTGTTTATACCAAACAACCAATCTTAGTGACAAGCTTTGTAAATATTGATAATGTACAACAATCTTCTACTTTTGGACGAGTTGTTGGTGAACAAATGGGTTCTCGTCTTGCTCAACGTGGCTATAAAGTGATAGAAATGAAAATGCGAACTTCCAATGTTTTTGTGCAGGAACGAACTGGGGAGTTATTATTGTCTAGGGAACTACGTGAAATTAGTTTTCAGCATGATGCTTATGCCGTTGTGGTTGGTACTTATGGAGTTGGAAAAGAATCAGTTTATGTAACATCTAAGTTAGTTCGTGCCAAGGATAGTGTTATTTTAAGTTCTTATGACTATTATCTACCAATTGGTCCAGACACTAAACGTATGTTACAAAAAAAGCGTTAAAATTAAATAATTAGGATGCACTAACTTTCTACTAGTGCATCTTAACAGTACTTTTTGGCTGTTAATAATATGTTATAATTGATAGCGTAACTTTAGAAACATGATGATGCGTAATGGAACTAGCATATATTACAACATACCGAGGTTGAGAATAAACTTACCATAAATTCTTTTATGCAAATACCCAGATATATAAAATATTTAAGTTTTAATATAGATTATAGAATTGTCATCTTAGAAATATATTGAAATCCTTGCAATCTATATAGGAATATAGGAATTATAAAAAATGCCAGCTTTACGTCCATTATTTACCAATAGTATTATTCAAATTCTACAACAAGGAATTTCAGTAAATTTAATTGCTCAAGATGGTCAAGGTAGACGTAGATTATTAGAAGATATAAAGTTTACAGGTATAAAAAATACCCAAGTTATAGTTTTAAACATGACTGATTATAAAAATAGTTATAAAAAATTTACAGCTGCAATTTGGGAAAGTTTTACAATTAGAGGAACTGTTCCAAAATCTTTAGATGAATTAATTACTAAGGTAACAAATTCTATTGAATATAATACTATTTTAATATTACATCATTTTGATGAGTTACTAAATAATTCAAATATCGATTATGATACTAGTTTTTTTGATCAACTTAATAGTATTAAAGATTGTGAAAAAATCTCCCTATTATGTGTTACAACTGAATCACATGATCAATCAGTAGTATGTGTAAAAAATAAGGTTAATCGATATTCTTGGTTAGATTTAGAAAAAAAAAGATTACCAAAATTAACTTATGATGAAATTATGGTTGAATTAAAATATCGTAATTTAACTTTATCTACTGAAGAGATTTCTCAACTTAGTAGAGCAACGTCTAGTTATGTTAAACCATATAGTTTATTGAATTATCTGGTAGAAAAAATAACTATTATTCAAATTGACAAAGAAACTATTTTTTCTGATAAATTGAAAACATTAATTAAACAATTTAATTTAGATATGGAACAATTTAGTAATAACAATTATAGTATTTAAGCATAAGAATGTCCTATACTCCAGCAATAGAATTTAAAGGCAGTCTTTTAACATTGATGATTTTGCATATATTAGAGAATGATGGCGAAAAAATTGCAGAACAATTAATAGAAAAGGTTTCTAAAGTCCCAGATTTTTTTAAACAAGCTCCTGTAGTTATTGATTTAACAACGGTACAGGATATAAATGATGATATTTTATCGGAATTAATCACGCTATTACGGGAACAAGGTTTAATTCCAGTAGCACTACGAAGTGGTAATTTTGAACAAAATGATATAGCAGTAAAAAATAATTTAGGCATTTTAAAAGCTACTCAGTCTGGTCGTCCTCAACAAATTGTAGAAAATGATAATAACGAAACAATTATATCTTCTACAGCAAAAATTATTGATCAACCGATTCGTTCCGGTCAACAAATAGTTGCACCAGATGGTGATTTGGTAATATTATCCACAGTCAGTCATGGTGCTGAGATTTTAGCTCATCAAAATATTCATGTATATGGTATATTACGAGGCAGAGCTTTGGCTGGTTTTAATGGAAATACTAATGCCAGGATTTTTTGTCAAAATTTCAATGCAGAATTAGTTTCGATTGCAGGACAATATCAAGTAAATGAGGATTTGCCAGAAAATTTGCGGGGCAAACCAACTCAAGTTTATTTAGAAGATAATATATTAAAGATTGAACCGCTTTAAATAACCAATTAATTATATTTAGGAACATGGCTAAAATTATTGTTGTTACATCTGGTAAAGGTGGCGTTGGTAAAACAACTACTAGTGCTTCTTTCGCTACCGGATTAGCTTTACGTGGCTATCAAACTGTAGTCATTGATTTTGATGTTGGATTACGCAATCTTGATTTAGTTATGGGTTGTGAACGTCGAGTTGTTTATGATTTTGTTAACGTTATCAATGGTGAAGGCAATTTAAATCAGGCTTTAATCAAAGATAAACGAGTAGAAAATTTGTTTATTTTGCCAGCTTCCCAAACTCGTGATAAAGAGGCTTTAACCATAAAAGGGGTAGCCAAGATATTAGAAACATTACGCAAACGGTTTGAATTTATTATCTGTGATTCACCTGCTGGAATTGAACATGGTGCTATTATGGCTATGTATTTTGCTGATGAAGCAATAGTTGTAACTAATCCAGAAGTATCATCAGTCCGAGATTCAGATCGAATTATTGGTATGTTATCTAGTAAAACTAGACGAGCAGTGCAAAATTTGCCGGCTATTAAAGAACATTTATTAATAACCCGTTATGCACCAAAACGAGTAACTAGTGGAGATATGTTAAGTGTAGAGGATGTGCAGGAGATTTTGGCAATTCCATTTTTAGGAACTATTCCTGAATCTAAATCTGTATTACAGGCTTCTAATTCTGGTATTCCAGTAACTCTTGATAAAAAAAGTGATGCTGGGAAAGCTTATCTCCAAGTTGTAGCTCGTTTTCTTGGTGAAGAGCCACCAGTCAGAGAAAAGAAAGGTTTTTTGACTCGTTTATTTAAAAATTAACATGAGTATTCTCAAATATTTACATACCTTAAGACCGAAAAAAACTGCGTCAATTGCGAAAGAACGTTTGCAAATTATCGTTGCTCATGAACGTAATCTACGTGATTCTCCAGTGATTGAATATTTGCCAAAAATGCAACAGGAATTGTTAGAAGTTGTTAGAAAATATACTGAAGTTCAAGATGAAGATATTAAGATTAATATAGAAAAAGATGGAGAATATGAAATATTAGAATTAAATATTGTTTTGTCTGATGAAAATCAATAGTTTATTGTCTAAATATTGATAATATAACTCCTATCTTTAGTATCAATCTTATCTGGCCTCAATGCTATTAAGTTAAGAATATTATTTAAGGTAACCACTAAATGTAAATCCGGTTACTTTTAACTTAATAGCAATGCTGTACTGACATTGGAATTCAATCATAATTAATTCTAACTAATTCTTGCTGTTTTATAAATGAACTGGATTGTGAATCAGCATTATAAATATGAATAAACCTTATTGGATTCCCCATAACGCTAAAATTAATGATTTTCCTCCACTAGAGAAAGCTCTAAAACATCCAGACGGTCTGATAGCTATAGGTGGAGATTTGGCTTGTTCTCGTATTGTAATGGCCTATCGATTGGGTATTTTTCCTTGGTATAATGACGATGAACCAATTTTATGGTGGTCTCCAAGCCAACGTATGGTATTATTTCCTGATAAATTACATGTATGTAAGAGCTTGCGTAAAACCATTCGAAAAAATAAATTTACTCTAACTTTAGACCAAAATTTTAGAGAAGTGATTACTGAATGTGCAGGTTTTCGACAAAATCAGCCAGGAACATGGATAACTGATGCGATACGAGATGCTTACTGTGAATTACATAATAATGGTTTTGCTCATTCAGTTGAAGTTTGGTATGAAGGTGAGTTAGTTGGTGGATTATATGGTATTGCATTGGGAAAAGTATTTTTTGGAGAATCTATGTTTGCAAGAGTAAATGATGCTTCTAAAGTTGCTTTTGCTAGTTTTGTGTGGCAATTACAAAGTTGGGGATATGAATTGATAGATTGCCAAGTAGCAAGTAACCATTTACGTCGGTTTGGAGCAATAGAAATTCCACGACCAAAATATCGTAGTTTATTAGATGATCTATGTGAAGAAAAAGGTTTTGCTGGGGAATGGCAGTTTGATAGTGTAGATTAAATATCTTATATGAAAGAAAAATTATTAGGTTATGTTAAAATAATATAAAAATTACTGGAAGCAACTATGCCTAAAACACTTTACGATAAATTATGGGATGCACATGTAGTACGAACTGATGATAATGACACTACATTACTTTATATTGATAGACATTTAATTCATGAAGTTACTTCACCACAAGCCTTTGAAGGATTGCGTATAGCCAAACGTCAACCATGGCGAATTCCAACTAATATTGCAGTCCATGACCATAATGTTCCAACTACTGAACGTAGTGGTGGAATAACAACCGTTGCTGATAAAACTTCCCGTATTCAAATGGAAACCTTGAGTTCAAACTGTAAAGAATATAAAATTACTGAGTTTGATATGAACCATAAATCTCAAGGAATAGTTCATGTAATCGGACCAGAACAAGGAATAACTTTACCCGGCATGACAGTAGTGTGTGGAGATTCGCATACCTCAACTCATGGAGCTTTAGGAGCTTTAGCATTTGGTATTGGTACTTCTGAAGTAGAACATGTGTTAGCTACTCAATGCCTAGTTCAGAAAAAATTAAAAAATATGCTTATCAATGTCAATGGTAAGCTTAAAAATGGTGTTACTGCCAAAGATATTATCTTAACTATTATCGGTAAAATAGGTACTGCTGGTGGTACTGGATATGCAGTTGAATTTGCTGGAGAAACCATTAGAAATTTAGAGCTTGAAAGCCGAATGACTATTTGTAATATGGCTATCGAAGCTGGAGCAAGAGTTGGTATAATTGCAGTAGATGATAAAACTATTGACTATGTACAAGGTAGAGACTACTCACCTAATACCACGTGGGAACAAGCTAAGGCTAATTGGCATGATTTACATAGTGATAATGACGCTAAATTTGATGAAATTTTGGAAATAAATGCTAGTTTAATCAAGCCACAGGTTACTTATGGTACTTCTCCCGAAATGGTGCTTCCTGTTGATGCAAATATACCTAATCCAAATGAAGTTAAAAATATACAACAAGCTTTAGACTATATGGGTTTAAGTGCAGGTACTCCAATTACTTCTATCAGTTTGGACAAAATATTTATCGGTTCTTGCACTAATGGTAGAATTGATGATTTGCGAGCTGCAGCCCAAGTAATTCAAGGACGTAAAATTGCAGCTAATATTAAGTTAGCCTTAGTTGTTCCAGGTTCTTGGTCAGTGAAAGCTCAAGCAGAACAAGAAGGCTTAGACAAAATTTTTACTAAAGCAGGATTTGAATGGCGATATCCAGGTTGTTCAATGTGTTTAGCTATGAATGCGGATCGATTGGAAACTGGCGAACGTTGTGCTTCTACTTCTAATCGTAATTTTGAAGGTCGGCAAGGTCAAGGTGGACGTACTCATTTAGTCAGTCCTGCTATGGCTGCTGCGGCCGCAATCGCTGGACATTTTGTAGACGTTAGTTTAGGTTAAACAGCAATTCTTAATGCTTAATTAAATTCAAAATAAATTACTAATATTGCTATCAGTTTTGGATTATTTAGTTTAAAATTCAATAAAATTTTTAGTTCGAACCAATGGATATATATTATGCCAATATTTGATATAGAACAAGCTCGGTTCAATATGATTGAACAACAAATTCGACCTTGGGAAACTTTAGATCAACAAGTATTAGATTTAATGTATTCCGTACCTAGAGAGCATTTTGTTCCTAAAGACTATCACATGCAAGCTTTTACTGATGTTAATATTCCACTTACGCATGGCCAGATGATGATGTCACCCACAGTGGAAGCTCGTTTATTGCAATCTTTGATGATTCATCCTAGTGATACAGTATTAGAAATTGGTACTGGAAGTGGTTATTTAACCGCATTGTTAGCTAAAGCTGCTAAGTTTGTTGATAGTATTGATATTTACGAAGATTTTGTATGGGATGCTAAATATAAACTTAATTCTTTAAATATTAAGAACGTGTCTTTTGAAATTGGTAATGCTATAGATAATTGGAATTATGAAACTAGTTATGATCTAATCGTATTTACTGGAGCATTGACAAAATTAGACCCTGAATTCCAGAAACGATTAAATATTGGGGGTAGTTTATTTGCAATAATTGGTGAACAACCTGTTATGCAAGCTCATATTATTAATCGTATTACAGAAAATAATTTTGAAAGTGAAACTTTATTTGAAACTTTATTGCCATCACTATTAGGTCAAACAACAGCTAGTTTTAAGTTTTGATACTTAATTGACCCATAATACAATATTTGAATGTAGGGGCGAACCTGTGTGTTCGCCCTTTCTGTATTAATTATCCATATTCAATACCATTATTGTGCGTAGGGTGGAATAGGTTTTAAGAATTATTTCGGGAATGAAGCGAAGCGTATTTCCCGAAATTATTTAACTTCTGGAAGTTGTTTTGTTCATTCTCAAAACAATTCATACCAAATTTTGAAGGAGCTTTTGTGCGGTTCGTTTCCTTACCACATCCTACAAGATTGCAGATTACGAGTTAAAGGACGTTGGCAACAGTTTTTGGATAAAATACAGCAGTATAGCACTCAGTTTTGTATTTAACTCGTAACCTGTAATGTAGCATAAATATGATTGCTACACAATTGATGAAATTCCCTTCGTTCATTGCTTGCTACGCTTGCTGACAATAACCTAATTGAGTTTATAGTAGCTATGTAAATATTGAATAATTTCTTGGTTAGTGTTTAGTTTTATGGTTTATAAAATATTATGTGTGGAGGATTTCTAGTTATTTGTTTTGACCAGATTGACGGGTAATTCCAAAACCATCAATATATAATATAGCAATGCCATAATCATATTTTTTATTATTACCTTTTTTTGTTATTAATAAACCTATGGTTTCTAATTTTTTCACAAAAGAATCAAATGTTTGAAATTCTGACTTTACAGTTTCCCGCCAAATTTTTTCTAAATCTTCTTTTTTTATTAAAGAACTTAATCTTCCTATCCCATGGAAAAATGGATTTAATTTAGGATACTCATTTTTAATATCATTACAACGAGCTATAGATGCCTCTTTTAAACCATCAGTCAAAGAACTCGAACGTAATAAATGGTCAGTTGGTTCAGTTCCTCGTTTTTGTTTTGTTTCAATATCTTTAGCTTTTTTTAATAAAATAGTCAATGAACGTGGATAAGTATTGCCACTAGCGTCAGTCAGACGGTTATAAACCCATTGTGCAACATAAGCAGTATTATTTCTACGTAATCCCCAAAGTGGAGACAACGCTTTGCGTAAAGTTTCTTCATCTGCTTCATCAAGATCATTTTCAACTAATGGCAAAATACGATTAGAGACAGTTTTAAATTTTTCTGAACCATTGACAGCCAAACGATAAGCAAGCCGAAAGAAATCTTCCTTTCGCCATTGCAATAGTAAAGTACGTTCATCCCCAAAATGACTTTTATTGGTAAATACTAAATTATTCCAAATATCCTCACGTAAAAATATTTTAAAGCGGATTTCATAAAGGTTTTGATTGTTAGTATCATAAGCCAAACGCATTAATCCACCTAAAGCCTCTTGTTGCCAAGAACTATTTTCTTGAATGTCTTGGTCTAAATCGTCATAAAGTAACCATATTTTTTTATCTTTATCTTTTAACCATTGATTGAGATGAATTACAGCATCACGACAGTAACCATTAAGTTCTATATCAGTGGCCAATTCTGATAACTTATTGGTATGCTTCAAAAGCCATTGTTTATTTTCATCACTATTGAAATTGCGTTTTAAATAAGTTAATAGTAGTTTTAATTTGGCTTGTTTTAATATATCAATAAATTCTGGAAATGAACGGTAAAAACAGATAATCATATAAGCTCTCCATAATGATAACCAATCTGTTTCATTTTCTGATAATCTTGCTTGAATAGTAGTAAAAGCATCACTTGTTGGTCTAAAATCATATTTGTTACCATGGCCTGATAAAATTTCAATAGATTTTAAACGTCCTCTGGAACGTTTTTCAGCATTTTCTCTATGTTGAGTAAATAGAGTATATAGAGTTGATTTTCCAGTACCTTTGCGCCCTCTAATAATCCAAACTGCATCATCTAAACAACGTTCAAAATCAGTAGTTTTTTGAAAAATAGCATCAAAATCAGCTTCTAAAATACTGGCAGCATCTCGTTTGGGAAAAGACAAAGATTTAATTAAATCTAAGCGATTGAATTGAGCTAATACAGTAGCTGTTTTTTCAACTCCACTACTTTCAAGCAAAATATTAGCAAGAGAAGCATAATAAGTTAATGCAGTTTCCACTGGAAATTTATTGCTACCTGCAATATTAGGATGATAAGGAATTTTAATTGTCTCTTCACCTTTCTTTAGTCCTAAATAAGGTTCGATTTTTTCAACTAATGAAGTACCAATAATTCCTTCAGGAACTGGTGATAAAACTAGTTTTGGACGATTACAACCCAAATTCTCTAATAATTTTAGGATAAAACAAACTCCTTCAGAATTTTGTTTACTTGGATAAAGTATTATAAAAGCCTCGTCTGCCAAACGTAATAATGATAATCCGCCCCATTCATTTAATCCAGTTCTGGCATCAATCAGCATAATATCTGGTTGAAATTGTTCCCATAATTTCTGTTCAAATTGATACCAAGGTTCTTCTGATGAAGCAAATAATTGGGTTGTGTTTAAAACAGATAAGCGTTGAATATAACGTTCGCTTATTTTTCCGGTTGCTGGAACTATAAATAATTTATTATTAGTTGATTGTTCATTAACACTATAAATAATGCCACTACGTTGTCCTTGATGACTACCACTTAAATGAATTTTAGGTAGATTATCTTCATCAAAAAAAACTGTTTGACGTTCCCATAAATAATCAATTAGTCCTTCTTCCAATGAATCTGTTGGTGGTAATAAAGCCTGTAAACCAGGAGCTTCAACATCCATATCCACTAAAGCAACACGTTTACCAGCACGAGCTAATTGAAAAGCGGTCTGTATCAATGCAGTTGTGCGTCCAACTCCACCTTTATAAGAATAAAATACAACTCGTTTTATCGGATGTTTATATTCTTTTCGCTTGACTGTTTTACCAGAAGACAACATATCAACAGCTTCTTCCCAAGATGCAGGAGTAAAATTCTCTGTTTCATTATTAAGAGTGACATTTTCATTCTTGGCTTCAACTGGTGTATAAAGTTCAATAATTCCTGGAGTTAAACCAGATATTGTAACTAAAGATTCAACTTGTTGCAAACGCTGTTTTCTAGTTTTATTTTGAAATTTTTCAGAAATAATTGTCAATAAAACAAAATTTTCTGCACCAACATCTAATTCAAATTGTTCTGGAAATTGTTTATCCAATACTTCTCGAAGTTTTAATGCAATTTTGTTCATAAAATAGTTTCCTTATTTTTGTCTAACCATCCATAAACATAATCAAAACTTTTTTTCCAATCTGATTCTAATCGCTCTGGTTCTGCATAATATCTAATATCAATATAAGTTGCAGAACTTGTACCCAATGGATTAATAATTCTGCCTAAATGTTCCATAAATTCTCGATTCAATTTTGCCTTTTTATATATTTTAGGCATATGTTTAATTGCTGTTAATAAACTGTGATTTGGATTGTTGATTTCTTGTTTATACATTGAATCTTTAGTCCGACGACTTTTTTCATTCCAGTTATCAATTTGATGATAAGTAAGTAAAAATGCTTTAAGCTTACATTCAATAGCAATACCACCTAAGTGAAAAATTGCTATTTTATGATCACTTTGTAAGGATAATAATGCGATAATATCATTTTTTCTCGCTTGATAAGCACCAGTATAATCTTCATCTTCCATAGTATAAGTTTTATAATTTAGAATAATTTTTGGTAGTCTTGAATAAAGTAGTGGCGTATAATAAACAATCAATATAAAGATAAGAAATAATGTTTTTTTACGGCCTGGTAACATATCTTTTCCCATTTACTATCTTTTAATCCATGCCTTCTTTCCATTTCTTCTTGTTCATTTCTGTATAATTTACCATATCTTTATTCTCTAATTTCTAATTGATGACACTCCCTAGTATGAGCTAATAGCTAATTGCAGATTCTAAAGATAAAAAATCAGTCGCTGCGAGACATGGAGAGGCAAGCCGAAGTCGAGTAGTCCTTGACTAGCAGAGGTTCAAAAATATGAAGAAACAGTTAAAGCGTAGCGGCGTTTCTTGGTATTTTTGAACAAGCTCAGCGTTAAGTCATGGTGGAAGAGGTGTGACGGAGATGCTTTGTGCGGAGT
>DAOUSL010000043.1 GCA_030627235.1 Thioploca sp. | reverse complement strand
GCTTTGTGTGGAGTCGCCCTATGAGACCGGACGCGTCAGGGCAATTATAATTATTTCGCTGAAAAATTGATTAGTTCACGGAATAAGGACGTTCCGTGAACATCATGAAATTTCTGCGAAACTCCTTAATAATCAGCAGTACTAGAATGAAAGCTTCCTTGCACATCTAATTTAGCATTTGGCCCAAACATAATTCCGTATGGATTTATGAAATAGAAATCAGCATTAGGAATTGTCGAACGAATTAACCCATCAATATTAGAAAGATTACCACCGGTTACTCGGCTGATAATATTGTGAATAGAATTTGATCCAGAGAAAGTTGCTGATTCCAAACTATTTAAATTAAAATCTTGGAAACTATGGAAAAGATTGCCACCATATTGTTGGCCTAAATCTGGGGTGATTTGGAAATCTGGGCCGGGTAAATTAATTTGTTGTCCGAGAGTGCCATCGGTTATTACTTCGGCATTGGTGGATATAGTAATAATTAATAAGAGGATTGTTAGTATATATTTCATTTTTACCTTTTAAATGTTTAAATTAGGATTAACAGAATTAAAACCTAATAAATCCAATGGACTATTCTGAATAATTCTAATTCTAACAATTAATTTTTTTTTACCATTTTCTTGATAAAATACCCTAATTTAATTTTGGAACTAATTATTCAAAATAGCACAATTTCAATTAAATATGCTATTATAATTTTCAATCATTATATATATATAAAATAACATGACATTAGCTCAAATAGCGTTTGACGAATTACCTAATACCTGTAATGCAATGCCATATTCCCAACCAGATCGGTTGGCTACATTGGCAACTCTTTTCGGTATGACTCCACCTTCATTAACAACTTGTAGCGTTTTAGAATTGGGTTGTTGTGATGGTAGTAATATTATTCCTACTGCATATACATTACCAAAAGCAAATATTGTAGGCATAGATTCATCTGAACAGAATATTAAAACTGGCCAAGCAACTATTGATGCGTTAAAACTCGCAAATATTAATTTAAAACATACAAATATTTTAGATATTGATGCTGATTTTGGCCAATTTGATTATATTATTGCTCATGGAATTTTCTCGTGGGTATCACCAGAAGTACAAGCTAAAATTTTTAGTATTTGTGAGCATAATTTAACCTCAAATGGAATTGCATATATTAGTTTTAATACTAAACCCGGTTGTAATGTCAATAACACTATCCGTGATATGATGCAATATTTGTCTGCTCCAGTTGACGATCCAGCAGTTAAAATTAATCAACATAAAGCATTATTAAAATTTTTATTAGATTCAACTAAGGAAACTAAGGATCATTATGAAAGTTTTATTGGAGAAGAAGTCAATAATTTAATTCAATTACCAGAAACATTTGTGTGTAAAGAATTAGTGGAAGAAAAAAATGAAGCTTTATATTTCCATGAATTTATGGAGCAAGCTAAAACTCACAATTTAAAATATCTTGGAGATGCTTTTTTACACACTATGTTGTCAGATAGTTTTTCTGCTCCACAAAAAGATTCTTTACAAATGTTTAATAGCGATTTAATTGTGCAAGAACAAATGATGGATATATTGAGTAATCGCCAATTTCGTCATACTATATTATGTCATAAAGACATCGAATTAACTCGGAATTTATCCTCAGAAATATTGGCCGATTTGTACATTACATCTTCCATGCAACCAGTCTCTGATTCTTATGAAAAATTTGAGAATAGTAGAGGAACTATCTCCACTCCTAAACTAATTGTACAAGCTGCTTTACGATATTTAGGTAATGAATGGCCTAGAGCAATACCGTTTAATGAGTTACTTGAACAAGCTAGAAAAATCACACAATCTAATGCTGCAACTGATCAAGAAACTATTACTAATACCCTATTAATGGGATATTCTAAGGGTATTATCGAATTACAAAGTCAGCCTACAGCAATTACTACTACAGTTAGTGAATTTCCAAAAGCAAGTCCTTTAGCTAGTTTGCAAGCCAAGCATAGTGCTAAAATAACTAACTTAAGAAATGAATGGTTAATAGTAAAAAATACTGTTTGTTTACATTTACTACCTTATTTAGATGGTAAACACAGTCAAGCTGATTTGTTAAATTTGCTAGAAAATTGGGTTATGGAAGATAAACTTAGTCTTAATATTACCAACCAAAAAACTGGCGAACCACTAACTTTAACTGAATCTAATCGTCAAGAAATATTAGAAAAATTGTTGGCAGATACATTGAATTTCACTGCTAAAACAGCATTGTTAATATCTTAAAATAGCGCTTGATACAATGATTATATCTGGATCATATTTCAAACAAATAACCATGAAAACATTATTCAAAACCCTTGTGGGAATTATAATATTAATATATTTTATATCAGCCCAAGGAAATGGCATTAAGTTTGAACGTCTAAATGTTGAAGATGGCTTGCCAAGTAATTTTACTAGCTCCGTTATTCAAGATGACCAAGGCTTTATGTGGTTTGCTACTAAAAATGGTTTGGCTAAATATGATGGGACAGAATT
Source organism: Thioploca sp. (assembly GCA_030627235.1). Taxonomy (GTDB): domain Bacteria; phylum Pseudomonadota; class Gammaproteobacteria; order Beggiatoales; family Beggiatoaceae; genus DRQV01. The sequence continues at coordinate 24,146 of DAOUSL010000043.1, read as the reverse complement.
TATCGTTTATAAATATGATCCAGATAATATAAATAGCTTAAGTAATAACTATACTTGGTTTTTACTTAAAGATAGAATTGGAAATTTATGGATTGCTACCTCTGGTGGTGGTTTAAATAAATTTGATCCTAAAACTGAAACATTTACTAGATATCAGCATAACTCAAATGATCCAAATAGTTTGATTAGTGATAATATTCAATCTATTTATGAAGATAACAATGGTACTATATGGGTATTAGTTTATAATAATGGTTTTAGTAAATTTGATCAGAGTAAGAATTCTTTTACCAATTATCGACATGATCCAAACAATCCAAATAGTTTAAGCAATAATACAACTTATTCTATTTCTCAGGGTAATGATGACATATTGTGGATTAGCACTTATGGTGGTGGTTTAAATAAATTTGATATTAAAACTGAAACTTTCACTCATTATCGACATGATGAAACCAATCCTAATAGTTTGGCCAATGACTCTCTCCGCACAATTTTAGTAGATAAAAGTGGAATTTTATGGTTAGCTACCGAAAGTGGTCTAGATAAATATGATCCAAATACAGAAAAATTCATTCATTATCAGCATGACAAATACAATGGTTTAAGCCATAACTTAGTAACTTCAATTTATGAAGATAGTAAAGGTAAACTTTGGATAGGTACATTAGGTGGAGGATTAAATCAATTTGATCGAAGTAATGATAAATTTACCCATTATCAGGAAGAATCAAACAATCCACATAGTTTAAGTAATAATACTATTTTTGGTATTCATGAAGATATTACTGGCATACTCTGGATTACAACTGATAATGGAATAAATAAATATGATCCAAGATACGATAGATTTACCACCTATAAACATGAATCATCACAAAAAAATAGCTTAAATAACAATCTAGTAAGTTCTATTTTTGAGGATAAGGATATATTATGGATAGGAACTAAAGGTGGTGGACTTAATAGGTTAGATCGAACAACTTCTTCTTTTACTAATTATCAACACAATAATAAAAATCCTGATAGCATCAATAATAATTTAGTAATGGCGATTCATCCTGATAATAATGGTAAGTTATGGATTGCTACTGAAGGTGGTGGTTTAAATCACTTTGATCCAAAAACTGAAACTTTTATTCATTATAAACATGATCCAAACGATTCAAATAGTTTAAATTATGATGTTATATGGGATATAGACCTTGATGCCAATGGTAATGTATGGATCGCTTCTATTGGTGGAGGATTAGATAAACTTGACCCGATTAAACAAACAGTAGAACATTATGAACATGATAAAAATAATCCAAATAGCATTGTTACTGATTGGTTATCTGTAGTAAAAGTTGCTTCTAGTGGAATAGTTTGGATTGGTGCTGATGATTCTGGACTAAGTAGTTTTAATCCAATTAAACAAACTTTTACCAATTATACCCCAAATGATGATCCTAATAGCTTAAGTAGTGCAGTTATTTCTACTATTTTTGAAGATAAAATGGGGACAATTTGGATTGGTACTAATGATGGATTAAATAAATTTAATAAATCAGCCAATAATTTTACTGCCTATCAAGCTAAACATGGTCTGATTGGTAATAGTGTTGCTGGTATTTTAGAAGATAAGCAAGGCTATTTATGGATTAGCACTAATAATGGTTTATCAAAATTTAATCCAAAAATTGAAACTTTTAGAAATTATGATAAACGTGACGGATTACAGGGCAATCTATTTTTACCACGTTCAGCCTATAAAAATACAGCAGGTGAATTATTCTTTGGTGGTTTGAATGGATTTAATGTTTTTTATCCAAATGAATTACAAGATAATCCCCATCGACCAGCGGTAGTTTTAACGGATTTTCAGCTATTTAACCAATCAGTATTAGTGAATGAAACTTCTCCTTTACAAGTTCCAATTAACTTTGCAAAACAAATTATTTTGTCTTACGAACAATCTGTGTTCAGTTTTGAATTTGTTGCACTAAATTATCAGGCATCCGATAAAAACCAATATGCTTATATGATGCAAGGATTTGATAAAGAATGGACTTATGTTGACAGCAGTCGAAGATTTGCAACTTATACTAACTTGGATGCTGGAAAATATATTTTCAGTGTAAAAGCTTCCAATAATGATGAGCTGTGGAATGAAATAGGAACTTCAATAAAAGTTACGATTTTACCTCCTTGGTGGCAAACTTGGTGGGCTTATACTATTTATACCATTGTAATATTAGGTAGTATTTTAGGAATTTTTATAGCCCAACAGAGAAAATTAGAAATTACTAGAGCTTTCAACGCTCGTTTACAAAACCTCAATGAGCAATTACAAACAGCCAACAAACTTAAAGATGAATTTTTAGCTAATACTTCGCATGAATTACGTACTCCACTAAATGGTATTATCGGAATTGCAGAATCTTTAATGGATGGAGCAACTGGTAAATTATCCAATAAAACTATTAACAATCTTGGTATGATTGTCAGTAGTGGTAAACGTTTAGCCAACTTAGTAAATGATATTTTAGATTTTTCTACTCTCAAACAAAAAAAATTAGCTTTACAATTAAAACCAATTGCATTATATGAAATTGTCGAAATTGTATTTAATTTAAATCAAACTTTGGTACAAGATAAAAACTTAAAATTATTGAATAATGTTGCTAAAGATTTACTACCAATTCAAGCTGATGAAAATCGATTACAACAAGTTTTTTATAATTTACTTGGCAATGCAATAAAATTTACTGAAGCAGGGGAAATTGAGATAACTGCTAAAGCAATTGATTCACATATAGAAATAATAGTTTCTGATACTGGGATCGGTATTCCATCAGATAAATTAGAAAGTATTTTTGGTTCTTTTGAACAAGCTGAAGGTTCAACTGCCAGAGAATATGGTGGAACTGGTTTAGGTCTAGCTGTAACCAAACAATTAATTGAATTACATGGTGGTAAAATTTGGGCAAAATCTATCTTGGGTAAAGGTTCACAATTAATTTTTACTTTACCAATTGCAACAGAAGAAGCAAGTCCATTATTAACTGAGGTTGTTCATGTATCTAAAGTAGAGAGTTCTCCGACTAACTTAACAGAACAAAAAATAGAAGAGAATACCATAGATATAAGCGATTATTCGGTAAAAGATACAACAAAAATTGGTTCTAATATTTTAATTGTTGATGATGAACCGGTAAATTTGCAAGTATTAGAAAACTATTTATCTTTAGAAAATCACCAAATAACTCAAGCTAATTCAGGAATGAAAGCTTTAGAACTAATAAAAAATGGCTTGAAACCAGATGCAATTTTATTAGACGTGATGATGCCTAAAATATCTGGCTATGAAGTCACAATAGAAATTCGAAAAACTTGGCAAGCTGATGAATTACCAATCCTATTACTAACTGCTAAAAATCAAATTACAGATTTAGTAACTGGTTTAGATGCTGGAGCTAACGATTATTTAACTAAACCGATAGTAAAAGATGAACTCTTAGCTAGACTAAAAACCCATCTTAAAATAAAAAAATTACAAGTAGAAACAGTTCGTTTAGCTGCTATTGAAACTGTAAATGAAATGATGATAGATAGCATTCGGTACGCAAAAACTATTCAGAGTTCTTTATTACCCAATCCAGAGCGAATTAGCAATATTTTGCCTAAACATTTTTTTGCTTGGATGCCTAGAGATATAGTTGGTGGAGATATTATTTATGCTGAACCATTTAACAATATGTTAATTATTACAGTAATGGATTGTACTGGACATGGTGTTCCGGGTGCATTTATGGCTATGGTTGCTTCAACTAGTTTAAGACGTATTACCAGAGATGAATCTTGTCATACACCATCTGAAATTCTACGAAGACTTAGTTTTTCTGTAAAAACTGCATTGCAACAAGATACTGAACATGTTGATTCCGACGACGGTTTAGATGCAGCGGTTTGCCTAATTGATTTTCAAAGTAAGATATTAACTTTTGCTGGGGCTAGATTGCCATTAAATTATATTAAAAATAGTGAAATACATACTATAAAGGGTGATAAAGAAAGTTTAGGTTATAAAAAAGCCAAAGTTGATTTTCCTTTTACATCACATCAAATTCCAATTGAAGCTGATATGTTTTTCTATATTTCTACAGATGGTTTTATTGATCAACTTGGCGGTAAGAAACATTTTCCATTAGGTAATAAAAAGTTTAGAAATATATTATTAAAAACTTATCATCATGATTTCTCCGTACAGCAAAAGGAATTATTCAAACTTTTTGATGAATATAAAGGAGATAATGACCAACTTGATGATATTACCATAATAGGCTTTGGATTCTAATCATGAGTTTTGAATTAATCCTATTGGCAATAATAACTCTAATGTAACTCCTGGTATATCATTACGATTATATAAACTATAACTGCCACCACCACCTAACACTAATTTAGCAATCATTGATAATCCTAATCCCATACCATTTACTTCCCCAGTAAAATATTTTTCACTTTGATAATATGGAATCCATACTTTGCTAAGTTCCTGATTAGACATATATCTTCCATCATCACTGATTAGTAGTAATAACATGTTATTATCAGAAATTTTAGCTAAGATTTCTAATGTTGGAACTTTAGATGGATGAAATTTTTTAGAATTAGTGAAAGATTCATGTAATATTAATTCCAATCCTTGACTAGAAAAAGCGATAGATTTATTGCTCAAATCATTTGCTATTTGGATAGAAATAGGTTCTAGTTCCAAATCCATTTTAACTTTATTTAACAAATCTGCTAAATTTATGAGTTGAAAGGCATTATCCTGTGCAAGTAATTGAGAAGAATCTAAATAACGTAAGATATCTAAGATTTGTTCTTGTAATCGGTTAGCACTATCCCTGGCAATATTAAGTAATGAATGAGCTTTTTGGCTAGATAAATCTATATTTTCTTGATCCAAAAGTTGGAGACTAATCAAACCATTAAGTGGAGCTCGTAACTTATGAGAAACTAAACTTTGGAAAGTCCACATTTGTTGTTGCAAGTTCATATGTGTACTTACGTCAGTTAACCTAACTAATTGTCCACAAAAACTATCAAAGGGTGATTCTAAAATATACACTTGCAACCATAATAATTGAGAATGTTGAGTTTCTGGACGTACTAAATATCTTGGTATATCACCAACATTAGACTTAGGCCAATTTTTCCACGCAATATCAGGTTCTTGTTTTAATTTTTGAACTACTAAATGTTCAATAAAATTTGTTGATGAAAGATTCTCTGATAATAATCCTAGATATAATCTGGCAGCTGAATTTGCATATCGAATAGAATCACCATTCAATAATAAATAACCATCATCAGATTGTTCAACTACCCAATCAAATCTCATACGTTCAGTTGATAAACGTCGATAACGGTTTAAACGAATAATGGTATTAACCCTAGCCAACAATTCTAATTTATCAAATGGTTTCGTAATAAAATCATCAGCACCAGCTTTAATGCCTTTTAAACGAGTTGCTCGATCACTAATAGCAGTTAGCATAATTACTGGAACTTCAGCTAATTTAGGATGTTCACGTAGACGTTTACAGACCTCAAATCCATCCATTCTTGGCATTATGATATCTAACAAAATTAGATCTGGCATTAATTCTGTTGCTTTCAACAAAGCGTCTTCACCATTTACCGCAAATTCCAACTGATAATTTTCTGGCTGCAGTAATATTTCTAAAATACTACGCCCACAATCCTCATCATCAACAATTAGCAAACAACCTTTTTTTTGCATAGTCTTATTTAATTCTTAATTCTTAATTAAAAACATTTTACATCAAGAGAAATTATTTTTTAATTATGATAATGCACTTAAATAAAAGCCTTATATTTGTTTTAATTAAGCATTAAGAATTCATAATTAATAATTGCTTTTAAGTGGCGTTATGAATACCCATAATTTCATTATCTTGGGCTTTACTTTTAGTTTTGGCAGAATCACTACGTCGTTGTTTAAGCTGTTCAAGATATTCTTCGGTGATATCCCCTGTAATATAATTACCATTAAAACAAGATGTATCAAACTGTTTAATATCTTTATTGCCTTTTCTAGCACACCCTATCAAATCTTTTAAATCTTGATATACCATCCAATCAGCTTGAATAACTTTCGCAACCTCTTCCACAGTACGGTTATGAGCTAATAATTCACTAGCTACTGGCATATCAATTCCATAAACATTAGGATAGCGAATTGGGGGAGCTGCCGAAGCAAAATAGACTTTTTTAGCACCAGCATCACGAGCCATTTGGATAATTTGTTTAGATGTAGTACCACGTACCACAGAGTCATCCACTAATAGTACATTTTTACCAGCAAATTCTAATTTAATCGCATTTAATTTCTGACGTACCGATTTTTTACGCATATTTTGGCCGGGCATGATAAAAGTACGTGAAATATAGCGGTTTTTTACGAATCCCTCCCGATATTTTCGATTTAGTACATAAGCAAGTTGTAAAGCTGCAGTACAACTCGTATCAGGAATTGGAATAACTACGTCAATATCATGTTTTGGATAAATTTTTAGAATCTTTTTTGCTAAAGCCTTACCCATTCTTAATCTAGATTTATAAACTGAAATGCCGTCAATAATAGAATCTGGTCTTGCCATATACACATATTCAAAAATACATGGAGCACTTATAGTTTTGCTAGTACTTTGATAAGAATGTAATTCGCCAACAGAGCTGATAAAAATTGTTTCTCCTGGAGCAATATCTCGTACTATTTGAAAACCAAGCATATCAATTGCGACACTTTCAGAAGCTACCATATATTCAGTGCCATGTTTAGTTTCACGTTTACCAAATATAAGTGGTCGAATGCCATGTGGATCCCGAAAGGCTAAAATTCCTACATCAGTAATCATGGCTACTGCAGCATAACCACCTTTGCAACGTTGATGAACACCGTGGACAGCTTTAAATACATCCTCATGATTAATATTTAATTTATGTAACTTGTGTAATTCTTGAGCTAAGACGTTCAATAAAACTTCAGAATCAGAATTAGTATTTATATGACGTAATTCTTCTTGAAATAAATCTTTTTTTAAGCTATCAGCATTAGTAAGATTACCGTTGTGAGCTAGAGTAATACCATAAGGAGAATTTACATAAAAAGGTTGGGCTTCCGCACTAGATTCACAACCAGCAGTTGGATAACGTACATGGCCAATACCCATATTTCCAAGTAAATTTAACATATGACGGGTGTGAAAAGTGTCTCGCACTAAACCATTATTCTTGCGTAAATATAAATGATCATTATCACAAGTTACAATACCAGCAGCATCTTGACCACGATGTTGCAATACAGTCAAGCCATCATACAATGCTTGATTTACAGCTGATTTTCCTACAATCCCAATAATTCCGCACATTACAGTTATTTAAGGTTTAAAATTAAATTGTGCCACAACATCAGGCGATAAGTGACTAAAAAATATCATAATAATTGGTTCAATCAGACCGATTATCAAAGATTCTTGCCACAAAGTATTAGCTGGGAATATTGTTAAGCCAGATAATATAATTAGTATTGTTATTATGGTGCTTCCTTTGATAAATCCAAAGAATGCTCCAGTTATACATTCTAATTCAGTGAGTTGGGTTGGTCCTATAGAACTAATAATTAAGTCATTTAACCAACCTATAATGACAAAACTAATAGCAAATAATATTACGAATGAAATTCCAAAACGTAAATCAGTTAAAGAAATAAAAGAAACTAATAAAGCTGCTAATCCACTAACAAAAAATAAGGCTATTATTGAAGATAAGAACCAACTAAAAAATGCAAATAGTTCTGTCACAAAACCTCTTGAGTAACCAGAAACAATAAATAACCAAATAAGAATAACAATAATGTAATCTAGCCAGTTCATAATTTTATTGTGAAGAAGTTAAATTTTATAATTTTAAATCAGTTATGTTTTTAATAATGTAATAAAAAATATTTAAGTTTTAAAAATCATTCAACTCTTGGAAATTCAACTATAAAAGTTGCACCATGTCCTAACATGCTCTCGCACCAAACTTTACCATGCATAGTTTCTGTTAATTGTTTCACAATGAATAAACCCAAACCAGTAGAATGTTCACCACCAGTTGGTTGTGGAGTCAAACGAGTAAATTGACCAAATAATTTTTCTTGATCTATATCGCTTAACCCCGGCCCATTATCTTTAATCTTAAGGCGTACATTATCAGAATTATTAAAAATGCTTATTAAAATACTTTTATTAGGAAATGAATATTTTATTGCATTAGAAATTAAATTATCTAAAATTCGGTAGATGCTATTGGTATCAACTTTAACACAATATTTTTCATCAGTATTATTTAATTGTAACTGGATATTTTTAGATTCTACAACCTTAGTATAATGTTTGAATAAACCTTGTACAATAGGTAAAATATTTTGTTTACTAAATGATAATTCCATCTTACCCAATTCAATTGCATTAACCTCTAAGATATTTTTTACTAAGTTAAACATTTGTTGTGAACTAGTAAATATTTTTCCTGCTATCTCAACTACTTCTTCATTATCTATATCTTTGCAATCATATTGTATTATTTCGGAAAAACCTTGGATAGCAGTGATCGGATTTTTTAAATCGTGAACTGCCATGTTCAAAAATTCATTCTTTTTCCGCAAGTCTCGAGTACGTTCAGCAACTTTAATTTCTAAATCAGCATAAAATTGAGCTAGTTTTTGTTCTTGAAAATAATGTTCAACTGCTCCTTTAATGGTTAAATTAAAATTAGTTGGTTCCCAAGGTTTAGCAATATAATGATAAAGATTAGCATTATTTACCGCATTGCCAATGACATCCACATCAGCTTGGCCAGTTAATAATATTTTCAAGGTAGCTGGTAACATGGCATGAATTTTTACTAATAATTCATCTCCTTTCATACCTGGCATTATTTGATCACAAATAACAACTGGCAGTTCAATTTTATCTTCTTCTAATTCTTCAATAACTTCTAATGCTTCCTCAGCAGATTCTACTGTTTCAATCCGGTATTTGCCAGCAAAATAGTCTTTAAGTTGACATTTAAGTGCATCTAATAATATTGCCTCATCATCAATGCATAAAATTACTGGGGTTTTCATATTTTTTATATTAATAAGGTCTTTAACATATTTAATTTCTGACTGATAAATATAGCATAGTTTTTTTGAATAGTTATAAAATTTTGTTTAATTCTCAATATGACTGCATTAAAACTTACACAAAAGCAGAAAGTTATGGATACTAAGATTTTCCTCATAATTAAAGATTAAAAGTTTATAAATTTATATTTTCAAATATATTGGATTACTAATGAATAAGGATTTAATAAAACCTGAAACTAAACCTGGCAGGTTTGAATATCAAATTTTGGAGATTATTAAATCTTCATTCCTAATTATAATACTTAAAATATATATTTAAACGGCTATAGCATTTTTGATTGTATAAACTACATCAATATAAATAATTGATTTTTAAATTTAATTAAGAATTGCTATAGTATGTTACAATCAAAGCTAGATTATCATATATGAATAAGTTTTGTACAATATAAAAATATAAGTAATTTCAAATAGTTAAATATAGTAATGCCTTAATAAAATATTGGCTTATAAAAAATGAATCCAGACGATAAAAAATATGCGGATAGTTTATGTAATTTACTTAGGATTATGAATGAATTACGAGCTAAATGTCCTTGGGATAAAAATCAAACTTTAGAATCATTACGCCATTTAACTATTGAAGAAACTTATGAATTATCTGATGCTATCTTAACTGGTGATTTAACTGCTATTAAAGAAGAATTAGGTGATTTAATGTTGCATATTGTATTCTATTCTAAAATTGCTATCGAACAAGAAGCTTTTGATCTTGCCGATGTAATGAATGGATTATGCGATAAATTAATTTCCCGCCATCCACATGTTTTTAGTGATTCTAGTGTGAATGATGCGGAAACAGTAAAAAAGAATTGGGAATTATTGAAATTACAAGAAAAAAATAATGGAGTGCTTGGTGGAGTTCCTAATTCATTACCAGCCTTAATTAAAGCTCAAAGAATTCAAGAAAAATTAAGTGGAGTAGGTTTTGACTGGCAAAATAAAGAACAAGTTTGGGAAAAAATAGACGAAGAATTGGATGAATTTAAACAAGCATTACAAAGCTCTAATAATATTGAGGCTGAATTTGGGGATTTATTATTTTCCTTAGTAAATTATGCTCGTTTTATAGAAATAAATTCTGAAACTGCTTTGGAAAAAACCAATAAAAAAGTTATTAAACGATTTAATTATATAGAATTTGCAGCTAAACGAGATGGCAAAATATTATCAGATTTAACTTTAGTAGAAATGGATGCTTATTGGGAAGAAGCAAAAACCAAGGAATAAACTTTATTTATTAATATTGTTGCATTTGTATTAACTATGTTATAGGGTATAAGCTAATTGGGTTATTATTAAAGAAATAAATAGTTACCTAAAACCTAAGAAAATTGATAGTTTTCATGTAAGCTATCTTTATCTGATTTTAACTTTATATAATCATCCATATAGGGGATATCTTAATGAAAAAATGGTTAGCCATTGGTAGTTTAGTAGTTTCTATGTCTTATGTTGGTTCTAGTTTTGCAATTGAACCAGTTTCAAGTTCTGAAATGACTGTTGGAGCAGCAATTGCTGCTGGAGTTGGTACAGTAGCTGCCAGTTCCGTTGTAGTTGGAGCTGCTGGTGGAGTGGGTACAGCTTACTATATAAATGACAAAATGTTTACTAATTGTTCTGATGGACAAGAAGCTTGTGATGCTGCCCAACTCGGCACATATACTGGTGCTGGTTTAGGTACTCTTTGGGGTGTTGCTTGTTTAGCAGCTGAAGGTGCTAATTTAGTTGGTTTAGCTAGTATTGGTAGCATGGTTGGTGGTGGAGTAGCAGCTGGTGCTGTAACAGTAGTTGCCGCACCTATAATTGCTGCTGCTGCCATTGGTGGAGCTACTTATTGGGTAGTTAAAGATTGGAATTCTATCTCTAGCTTATGGTCAGAAGATATCGTTCCAAAAATAGAAGAGACTGTTTCAGAAACAGTAACTCCACTAGAAAACATTGTAACACCAGCTCCATAATTTTTTAATGTAGAGGTTTCTCAACCTCTACTATTCCTTTTATTTTTTTAATAGTTATATTGAAAAGCTGTTCAGTTTTATAAGCAAATGATTGTGATAAAAATAAATCTGGTTGCATGACCACACTAGTTAAACTATCTAATAATTGCTTATCAACCTGTTTTTCATTGACTAATATACTCAACCAAGTTACTAAAGTTTTAACTTTTTTCTGGTTAAATCCTAAAAAACCATTACTGACTGGGATTTCCAAAATGTCATAAATCCGAATTTTACCTATTTTAGCTGTGATAAAAATTGGCTGATCAATAGTGATAAATAATAATTCTCCATGCTCAGTTACCATCTTAATAAGCTCATTATTTGGATTAGGAACTGACACGAAACAAACTAAATCTCTTCGTCCAGAAAGTAACCGATTAAGTTCAATTTTAGTTTTACTTTCATGATATAGTTTGAAACTTTGTAGTCTTGGATCAAGTTTGGCTAAATGGTTAAAAGTACGATCTGTAACACTATTTTTATCTCCCACAGAAATTTTAAGAGTTGTATTATTAACTATTAAATCAGTATAATTTTTTATATTGCTACCCTTATAAGCAACACAGAAAAATACTTTAGGAGCTACCTTACCACCTATTAGTAACAATTTTTCTTCTGGATCATTTTCTATAGTCAGATTAGTTGCTGCAATATCTAGTGGTATAAAAGCAATTGAAATTGTTCCAGATATAAGTTTATTAATAGTATCCTGATGACTGCTTGTTATCTCAGAAATTGCATTATAACCATATGTTTGCAGATTTTTATCAATAGCATCTATTATTAAATTGGTATAATCATCTCCAATACTACCGATTTTTACAGTAGACAATTCTTCTGCATAAGTTACTTTCGTTAATATAAAAATGGCAATTAATAAATATTTTTTCATTTTTTTTACCTAATTTTAAAACATATGATACAACTACGGTTTTATATTTACCTAATTTTTTTACTATTTGTAAGTCCAGTATTTGCTGATGAATTATATATTGCAGCAGCTTCTAATTTTACTAAAACAATTAAACATTTGGTACAAGAATTTGGGACTAAACATAGTATTAATGTAAGTTTTGGTTCGACTGGACAATTATATACTCAAATTAAACATGGAGCTCCTTTTGATATATTTTTAGCTGGAGATATGGAGCGTCCTCAAAAATTAGTTGCCGAAGGGATAGCTAATAATTTATTTGTATATGCTAGAGGTAGGTTAATTTTATGGACTGGGCAATCTGATTTGGTGGTTAAAGATATCTTAATTAATAATCAGTTTAAGAGACTAGCTATAGCTCATCCTAAACTGGCGCCTTATGGTAAAGCAGCAAAACAAGTATTAGAGAAATTAGGTTTATGGAATAAATTACAACCTAAAATTATACGAGGTAATAATATTAGTCAAGCTTATCAATTTACTGTAACTATTAATGCCGAATTAGGATTTATTGCTTTATCTCAGTATCAAAATACTGGTTCTTATTGGTTGATTGATGAAAACTTATATTCTCCAATTTTACAAGGAGCAGTATCATTAAACCAAAAACCGGTAACTAAAGATTTTATCGAATTTTTACATGGAACTATAGCACATAAAATTATTAAAGAATCTGGCTATATTGTTGAATAATATTTACAACCTGAATTCACAGTAAAAAAACACTTAAAATTTGGAAACTAGTTTGAAATCATAAAATTTAATCAAGTTAGATTCGTAATCCAGTTTTTTTCAAAATACGAGTGCTATATAAAGTTTCATGACCATGATTATATTTACCTAATAACTCTATAATTTGTTGAATTTGCTGATCTACTTGGGTTTGATTTTTACCATGTACCATTGCAAATAAATTATAAGGCCATTTTGGTAAATGTCTAGGCCGATGGTAACAATGGCTTACAAATTCTAATTCTCCTACCATTTTTCCTAATTTATCAATTTGTTCATCAGGAACATTCCACACAGTCATACCATTATAACGATAACCTAACGCATAATGGTTAGGCACAGCACCAATCCGCCGAATAATTCCATAATCCAACATCTTGCGTAAACGTTCCATGACTTCTTCAGCAGTTATGTTTAATTGTTGAGCAATAGTATGATAAGGACGTGGAGTCAATGGTAAGCCAGTTTGAGTAGCTTTAATAAGCTTGCGATCTATGTTATCAATCATCTTTGAATCTGGTTAGCTAAACTTTAATTTTAAAACCTATATAATATTCGGTTTGTTTAGGCATATTGTATACATGTAATCCAGTTTTGGCTTCTATTGCAGTAATCATAGAATCAATTTGTTCTGGGAGTTCGGTAGCAAGTACAAACCACATATTTAATTCATGTTCACGAGCATAATTATGAGCGACTTCTGGAAAAGAATTAACTTGTTCAGCTACCTTTTCAAAATAAGCTATTGGCACTTGCATTGCGGCTAATGTTAAACCACCACCTAAACGTTCAGCATGATACATAGGGCCAAAACGAGTTAACATTCCTTGCTCTAATAATTTTTCAATACGTTGAATCAATTCAGTTTCAGTGATATTTAACTGCTCTGCCACTTGTGCATATGGATTCTCGCAAATAGGAAAGTTACCTTGTAAATTATTAATTATATTACGGTCTATATTATCCATTTATAAATTAATTTCAATCATAATTAAAGTTAAGTACAAAATTTAAACCAGGTAAGTTTAGCAAGTTGAAAATAATTTATTACATTTTTACAAAAAACGGAATTGCTATTAAGATAACACCAACAATTACAAGTATATATACATTCGATATAAAATATGGGAATACAAACAAAGTCATACCGACGACTAGTGGAACTGTTGCTTTTTGTTTTCTTCCATATGAAAAAAAACCAAAGCCGATTGCTCCAAATACCATCCCCCAAATAAGTAATGATGAGCCTTCCATTTTATAATTTACCTGTCTATAAACCGTACTAAATTAATTTTTAACTTGATTCTTTATCAATAAATCCCTACATGTTATGAAAATTATAACACGATTAGTGGCAAGAAAATGAATAACGAAAAATTAACTAGTAAATTTCAACAAGCTTTAGCAGAAGCTCAAAGTCTTGCAGTTGGCCGTGATAACCGTTTCATTGAACCAGTTCACGTATTATTAACGATGCTTAATCAAGCTGATATTGCTCATCTTTTGGTTCGTTCAGGAGCTAATGTTGAACAGATTCGTTCTGGTTCACAAACAATATTAGATCAAATGGCTACTATCAATGATCATCAAGGTGAAGTGCATGTTTCTAATAACTTAGTTAGATTATTAAATATTACTGATAAGTTAGCTCAACAACGCAATGATCAGTATATTCCAAGTGAATTATTCATATTGGCAGCATTAGAAGATAAAGGTGCATTAGGTAAATTATTGCACAAATCAGGAGCAAATAAAAATTCGTTAGAACAAGCAATTATTCAATTACGGGATGGTAAATCAGTGAATAGTCCTAATGCTGAAGAACAACGCCAAGTTCTGGAAAAATATACTATTAATTTAACTGAACTAGCTAGACAAGGAAAACTTGATCCAGTGATTGGTCGAGATGATGAAATTCGGCGGGTGATACAAGTATTACAACGTCGAACTAAAAATAATCCAGTGTTAATTGGTGAACCAGGAACTGGTAAAACAGCTATCGTTGAAGGTCTTGCACAAAGAATTATTAATGGAGAAGTTCCAGAAGGGTTAAAAAATAAATTATTGTTATCTTTGGATATGGGTTCTTTAATTGCTGGAGCTAAATTTAGAGGAG
Organism: Thioploca sp.; assembly: GCA_030627235.1. Classification (GTDB taxonomy): domain Bacteria; phylum Pseudomonadota; class Gammaproteobacteria; order Beggiatoales; family Beggiatoaceae; genus DRQV01. Next base: position 9,111 of record DAOUSL010000043.1, on the reverse strand, counting down.
AGTTTGAGGAACGTTTGAAAGCAGTATTGCATGATTTAGCAAAACAAGAAGGCCAAATTATTCTATTCATCGATGAACTGCACACAATGGTTGGAGCTGGTAAAGCTGAAGGTGCTATGGATGCTGGCAATATGTTAAAACCAGCGTTAGCTCGTGGTGAATTACATTGTGTTGGAGCTACTACTTTAGATGAATATCGACAATATGTGGAAAAAGATGCAGCTTTAGAACGGAGGTTTCAGAAGATATTAGTGAATGAACCAAATGTTGAAAATACTATTGCTATCTTACGGGGTTTGAAAGAACGATATGAAGTACATCATGGGGTAGATATTACTGATCCAGCGATTGTGTCGGCTGCCACTTTATCCCATCGTTATATAACTGATCGGCAATTACCAGATAAAGCTATTGATTTAATTGATGAAGCTGCAAGTAGGATTCGGATGGAAATTGATTCTAAACCGGAGCAAATAGATAAATTAGATCGACGGTTAATTCAGCTAAAGATAGAGCGAGAAGCAGTTAAAAAATATAAAGATAGAGCTTCTAAACAAAGATTGGCTAACTTACAAACAGAAATTAATAAACTAGAAAAACAACTAGCTGATTTAACAGAAATTTGGCGAGCTGAAAAAGCTACTGTGCAAGATGATGGCAAAATTAAGGAAGAACTAGAACAAGCTCGATTAGCATTAGAAACTGCTAGTAGGGAAGGTAATTTGGAATTGATGGCTAAGTTGCAATATGAACAGATTCCAACATTAGAGAAACAATTATTATCTGCTTCCCAAGTTGAACAGAAGAAGAATTTGCAACTATTACGCAATTCGGTTACTGAAGAAGAGATTGCTGAAGTGGTGTCAAAATGGACTGGCATTCCGATCACTAAAATGTTAGAAGGAGAGCGGGATAAATTATTACGGATGGAAGCAGATTTACATCAGCAAGTTATCGGGCAAGATGAGGCTGTACAAACTATAGCTAATGCAATTCGGCGTTCTAGGGCTGGTCTATCAGACCCAAAGCGGCCTAATGGTTCTTTTCTATTTCTAGGTCCAACTGGAGTAGGTAAAACTGAGTTGTGTAAGAGTTTAGCCAATTTCTTATTTGATACTGATGAAGCTATAATTCGGCTAGATATGTCGGAATTTATGGAGAAGCATTCGGTAGCTCGTTTAATTGGAGCTCCACCTGGATATGTTGGGTATGAAGAAGGTGGTTATTTGACTGAAGCAGTTAGAAGGAGACCTTATTCAGTAATTTTACTAGATGAAGTAGAAAAAGCTCATCCAGATGTATTTGGAATTCTATTGCAGGTTTTGGATGATGGTCGTCTGACTGATGGCAAAGGTCGGACTGTTGATTTTAGTAATAGTGTGATCATAATGACTTCTAATTTAGGTTCTCAATTGATTCAAGAGTTGGTAGATAAAGATTACGCTACTATGAAAACAGCTATTATGGAAATTGTGAGTCAACATTTTCGCCCAGAATTTATTAATCGAATTGATGATTTGGTGGTATTTCATCCATTGGATAAAACTCATATTCGACAAATTGCCAACTTACAAATTAATTATTTACGTCAGCGTTTACAAGCTCAAAATATGGAACTAGTTATTAATGATGCTGTTTTAGATGAAATAAGTATAGTAGGTTTTGATCCAGTTTATGGAGCTAGACCACTGAAACGAGTTATTCAGCAAGTTTTAGAAAATCCATTGGCTCAAGCAATTTTAGCTGGAAAATTTGGACATGGCGACACTATTCGAGTTGATTGGAAGGATGGTGTAATGGAGTTTACTCAATAAATATAAATTTTGGTTCCATAGGTTTCACCCATGGCTATTCATGTTCCACCCCGTTGGGGTTAAGTCAACCTTGAAGAGGTTAAATATGAATAGCCACCGATGGAATCGGTGGAACTCTCAGGTGATTGAGAATAATTCCTTCATGCAACTGTTTAACATTTTTACCAAATCTGTTCTTGGTAATGATCCTAAAAGTTAGATGGTGCATGACGTTATCGTTTATGCACCTTACCAAATTACAAATAGTTTTTAAAGTTTTATCCTTTAATTCGTCAAATCTTGTTCAAACTATTTCTTTAGCTCGTCAATCTGCCGTTGTTGTTCTTTCATACCTTCGATTAAAATAGCGGTTAGTTTGCCATAAGCTATGGATTTATAGCCTTCGGAGTCGGTGGATACTATTTCTGGGAGTATTTTTTCGACTTCTTGGGCGACTAGGCCGATTTGGTTATCTTGTGGGTTGTCTTTCCATTTGAAGCTGACTCCACGTAATTGGGAAAGTTTGGATAGAGAACTTGCTAGTGGTTCGATGTTTTGTTTTAGGCGTTGGTCGGAAGTTGAATTATAGTTCTTAGCTTTAATATCACCTTTTATATCAACATTTTCTTCAGTAACAGTGAAAAATGAAGTCCACTTTCCAGTACTACCTCTAGGAGATGTTTTTCCAATTGCAAATTTATCATTTCCATCATCTCCAATATTAACTCTTAATTCAGAACCATTATTAGAATGATTATACCTTGCCATCCATAATATATCTGTATTGTAATGAGCTCCTAAAAAATATAATTTATTTCCATAAGTTTTAGTTTTTGACTGTTCTGTATTATTATCTGCACCAATTTTTATGTCACCATTAACTTGTAATTTAGAAGAAGGTTCTGTTGTGCCAATACCGACGTTTCCTTTTCCATTCAAAATCATATCCCAAATATATGATTCTCCATTATTAGTGCGTGAGGAAAAAAGCATTTCAGTTTTGTAGTTATTTGTCTGTGAACTATATCCATCAAATTTAATTGCACCTGCCTTTTTTTCATTGGAGGCTTTTACAAATTCTATGTTAATGTTATCATCATTATCGCTTATTTCTAAACGATTATAAGAATTATCTGTCAATAAAACCTTCCCATCCTCCGAAACACTAACAGCATCAGTCAACTTTTTAACCTCCTCACCAGAAGTACCGAACTCCTCTAACAACTTTTGCGATTCAGCTTGATTTTCCTTAACCGCCTTCAAAGATAAAGCAGATAACTCATCATTTCCATCCAATTTTTTCTTATAAGCTTTTTCCATAGCTTCATGGTCAATTACCAACTTATCAAGTTTTTCCTTATACTCACTAGTCATCTGCTTAGTTGTTTCTTCCAACTTAGCTTGATATTGAATAATCAGCTTATCAATGCTTTCCATTTTCGCATCAGCATCTTTTTTAACAGCTTCAATCTCAGCACGAGCATCTTGCAAATCCTCAAGAGCCTGCTTATAACAATCAATCGGTGTTTCACATTTAGCAAAAGACACCATAGGTACTAAAACCAACAACATAACAAAAATACGCATAAAAATCTCCTTATTTACTCACATTTTGCCAAAACAACTCTTCTTTATAAGCCTGTTCAGCCTCTTTTATCATACGTGCTTGAAGCCTATTATTTTTTCCACCTTTAGTCATATCGCTTTTACAATAAACATCCTTAGTTTTTTCATTGATATCAGTATAAACATCTATAACACTGTATTCAATCGAACCATTTTTATTATGTATTTGACTATTTCCATCTACATCATGTTTTCGCATACATACATAATAACGAAATAACTTCATAGGAGATTCTCCAGTATTTAATTTCGTTTTTTCACAACATTTACATTCATTATAGATTCTTTCTGGAGAACAAAAATATTTATTTAATGAACAAAATAAACCGCTACTACAATCTTGACAGAATTTTTTCTTACCTTCAATAAATGGCAAACGCCCAATTAAATCTATAGCATCTTCTTTAAGAGTTTTTTCCACTCCATAACCCTTACAACTAAGATAATCACCTATAAACATAATATCTGTTTTAATAGCAGTACGAATCGTTTCAAACTTCTTAGACAATTCTGTATTAAGATTTGCTGCCATACTATTAAGATCAGTCACCATATCATCAAGAAGCCTAGCAATAGATTCTTCAGTTTGCTTAGTTACACCTTTGATACTATCTTCTGCTCCCTTAATAACATTGATTACAGATTTTTCAGTTTGCTCAATAATTGCCACAACATCTTCTCTAAAACTTTTGACAGTTTTTCTAATTTCATCAGCTATTTGAGCAAGCCGCTTTTCAAGCCTTTTATCAACTCCTTCAATCAATTTATCAGCTTGGTCAGTGCCTTCTTTCAATAAACTCTTTAATTCATCAAATAGAGGTTTTAAATTTCCTTCCAACTCCTTTTTAAAACCTTGAATAGCACCTTCTACAGCAGTTCTAACAGGTTTACTTAAATCTAAATTTTCCAGCCTTGTCATTATTGCTTCGGCAGTTTCTTTATCGAATATCTTAATATTACAAATATTTTTAATATTAACTTTACCATCCCAACTATCATTCCAAGTATCGTTTTTACATAAGTTTACCTCTTCTATATCAACCGCATTGAGAAAAGCATAAACATTCCCACCAAAACCAACCAAAAACATCAACAACAAAAAATTCCTAAATAGCATAAATACCTCCAAGAATTAACACCTATAAATATTACTACATTAATTTCACAAGTTCAAGTACACATAATTTATCTAACCTATTTAAACTGACAACCACATTGTTCAATATTCCCATCATGCTCCATATTCAAAATCTGCTCCATATTAACGCAATTCAAAACCATAGAATACTGTGCAAGCCCCGGCTTATCAGTAATATAAACTGTCTTATCCAACATTCCACATTCCTCACCACCATTTTCTCTAGTCATACACAACTTCCAATGAGTATGATAATCCCACCACCAATTACCCTGATATTTATAATAATAAACATTAACACAATATCCAGAATTAGCCTTAATTTGCTCCTGAATAGGATCGGGTTTAGGAGGAGTTGAACAAGAACATATAGCAGTATTATAAATACCACAATAACAATTAGGAATATGATCCACAGGACAATTTATAGAACATTTATCAATAGCAACCATCCGTTTTTCTGCCTCAGAAAATGCCCTACATTCACGATTACAACTACTAGCAACTACAATATTACTGGCCAAAAATACCAACAAAAACAATATAATTTTCATATCAATTTCCAATTAATCAGCCATTAATAATAACCCATCAAATTGATTTTATTAGATTTAATTATCAATATAAATTCAATTATAAAGCATTTATCGATACTTATGCAAGAAGTCTTTTATCAATTTAGGTTCTATGTTTTTAGATCATCTTGTTCCTTCACCAATAATATTTTTTTCTGAAATCTACTGAATATGTCATTTTTACTAGCTTTGCTATACAAACAAAATCTATATTTAAAATATTAAGATAAGACTATGATAAGTGTGGCAATCCTTTGCTCTAGATATTTCTAAGAATATATTATTCTAAAATCTTCACTCCATCATCGCTTCCTAATAACAGTACATTAGCACCCCTAGCCGCAAATAAACCATTAGTTACCACACCAGTAATTTGATTAATTTTAGTTTCCAAAACAACTGGTTCATTAATTTGCAAGTTATGTATATCTAAGATTAAATTACCATTGTCAGTAATAAAATCCTTCCGTAATACTGGTTGGCCACCAAGCTTTACTAATTCTCTTGCAACATAGCTACTTGCCATTGGAATAACTTCAACTGGTAATGGAAATTTACCTAGCATATCAACTAATTTACTATCATCAGCAATACAGATAAATCGCTTACTTACAGCAGCTACAATCTTTTCCCTAGTTAAAGCACCACCACCACCTTTAATTAGATGTAAATGTTTATTGGATTCGTCAGCACCATCGATATATACAGAAATTTCATTTACACCGTTTAAATCCAATACCGGAATACCGTGAGACCTTAATCTCTCAGCTGTGGCATCAGAACTAGCAACAGTTCCTTCAATTTTATGTTTGATTGTAGCAAGAGCATCCACAAAATGGTTAGCTGTACTACCAGTACCAATACCAATTATAGTATTTTCAACTACATATTCTAAAGCTGCTTTAGCAACTTGTTGTTTCTTTTCATCTGGGGTCAAAATATAATTCTCCGATTAAATCATACCAAGGATATTGAAACCACAATCAACATAGGTAATTTCACCAGTGATTGCAGAAGCTAAATCTGAACATAAGAAAGCAGCAGCATTACCAACTTCATCAGTTGTTACGTTGCGTCGTAATGGAGAATTTTTTTCAAAATAATCTAACATGCTACGAAAATCTGCAATTCCAGCAGCTGCCAAAGTACGGATTGGGCCAGCAGAAATAGCGTTTACTCTAATTCCTTCTGGGCCTAACCCATGAGCAAGATAACGTACATTTGCTTCCAAACTAGCTTTTGCTAATCCCATTACATTATAGTTAGGAACAGCTCTCACCGCACCAAGATAGCTTAAAGTCAATAAAGCACCATTACGTCCTTGCATCATGCTACGTCCAGCTTTTGCTAACGCAGAAAAACTATAGGAACTAATTTCATGAGCCGTTCTAAAACCTTCTCGACTAGAATTTTCTAAATATGCCCCATTCAATTCTTCTCTTGGAGCAAAAGCAACTGAATGAACAATAATGTCTAAACCATCCCAAGTTTTTTGTAATTCTGTAAATACATTATCAATTTGCTCATCACTACTAACATCACAAGGCATAGTAATTTCTGAATTACAATTACCTGCCATTTTTATAACTCTATCCCGAAGCTTATCATTTTGATAAGTAAAAGCTAATTCAGCTCCCTCACGATGCATGGCTTGAGCTACTCCCCAAGCTATAGAACGATTACTTGCCAAACCAACAATTAAGGCACGTTTACCTGTTAACATTCCCATAATTATCCTTTTTTAAAAATGTGTAATAATTGAAATATAGTGTTAAATATTAAATCTAATATTTAAGTAAATACCTTTGCCAATTAGATAGTTGTTTCGGGAATGGAGCAAAGTTGATTTCCCGAAACTCTTACGTTACTTGGGTTTCAGGAAATCGTATCTCATTCCCGAAACATTCTGGCATTGGCGAAGGTATTGTTAAGTAAATCTTAATTAATTAATTATATTTATATTATTTAGTTGCTATAATAATAACTAAGTACCATAAAATCGGTGAAGATATGTCAGAGCTAAGAAGAAAATTTATTCGTCATCCAACTCATATACCTATTGAAGTAAGATATATGAATGAACTTGTGTATAATAAAGAATATTTGAATAATATAAGCTTAGGAGGTATAGCGTTTGAATCAGATTCTCATTGGGATATAGACTCTATTATTATAATAAGTATATTAAATTCCTCATTAAAATTTAATGGTAAAGTTGTATGGTGTAGAACTAATAAAAATCATTTTGATATTGGTGTCGAAATTTTAGAAGAGATAGATTGTACCAAGGAAATTAATAAAAAGGAATGCCAAATACAAATATATAAACAAATGTTAATAAACACTGTGGCAAATATAGATGATTTTATAATAATATAATTTATAGATTATAAAATAATTAAGAATATTTTCTTTAGATTGAAATCTGTTATAATTAATATTATTTTTAACATAAAATTATTATATGATCATATGATGTTTTTAATATAATTAATACTATGTCACAACATAACTTGTTTAATATTCTTATTGTCGATGATAATGAAAATAACTTATTTACTTTACAAACTTTAATTGAAGAATATATTGAAGCTAAGATTTTAATGGCTCAATCTGGAATAGCTGCATTAGAATTATTGCTTGAAACTAAAGTAGACTTGATTATCCTTGATGTACAAATGCCAAAGATGGATGGATTTGAAACTGCAGAAGCTATCCGTTCTCGTAAGAAAAATCGGCATATTCCTATAGTTTTTCTGACTGCTGCTTATAAAACCGAAGAATTTCGGCAAAGAGGGTTTGCTATTGGGGCGGCTGATTATCTTACCAAACCGATTGATACCCCGCAATTAATTACTAGGATTAAGTCTTATTTGCGTTTTATTGAACAAGATTCACAACATAAACAGGATTTGGAAATTAGAGTTCGTGAACGTACTATAGAATTATTAAAAACTAACCAGTTATTAACTAAGGAAATTATAGAACGCAAAAAGATAGAGAATGATTTACAACATGCTAAAAAAACTGCTGAAGATGCAAATTTAGCTAAAAGTAAGTTTCTCGCTAACATGAGTCATGAATTACGCACTCCTCTTAATGCTATTATTGGATATAGTGAATTACTGAAAGAAGATGCGGAAAAGTTAGGTGAAGATGAATGTATATCTGATTTACGAAAAATTAATTCAGCCGGTCAACATTTATTAAAATTAATTAATGATGTATTAGATTTATCCAAAATTGAAGCTGGTAAAATGGAATTATTTATTGAACTAGTTGATATTGTAGAATTAATTGAAGAAGTCATTAACACTTCTAAACCATTAGTTACCAAAAATAATAATGTTTTAAGGGTTGATTGTTGCGATACATTAGGCAGTATAGAAACTGATATTACAAAATTGCGGCAAATGTTATTGAATTTAATTAGCAATGCTTCTAAATTTACGGAACATGGTACTATTATTCTTAGGGCAAAGCGTCAGTTTATATCTAATACCGAACAAATAGTTTTTTGTGTTATTGATAATGGAATTGGTATGACTGATGAGCAAAAAAGTAAGTTATTTAATGCTTTCACTCAGGCAGATTCTTCCACCACTAAACGTTATGGAGGAACTGGATTAGGACTTTCCATTACTAAACATTTTGCTGAATTAATGGGGGGGAAAATTATATTGAATAGTGAATTTGGCAAAGGTAGTGCTTTTAGTATTTATTTACCAATTGAATATTGAATATTTTTTTGATAAACATATGAAAGGTTGAATGGAACTAAATTAAGTAAGTTGTTCAATGTTATATAAGAAGATTAATTAAGGTAACTACAAACCCCCTACTAATTATAATATTAGATAACTTTCCTAAATAAGAGTATATAAATGTAGGATGCAATGAACGAAGTGAATTGCATCAAGATGTAATTCGTAAACTAATTACATCCTACATAAAGTTCGTAATTAACTGTATAGATTTG
>DAOUSL010000059.1 GCA_030627235.1 Thioploca sp. | reverse complement strand
CTTAAGGAAAATTATTAATTTTAAATTAGTTATTGAATAACATTTTCTGATGGTGTCTCTGACAAATTGTCTAACAGAACACTTACGCACATTTTGGGGTTGGCTAAAACACACATAATAAATAATCTTATTAAGCTATTTTTACAGAACAATATAAACTTTCTTTTTTTGGGAGCTATTTGCCGCTTCTGTTATACTATTGGCTTAGACTTCTCTCTTATTTGATGACACGCCCTAACCCTCTCTAAATAAACCATGCTAAATATATACAATACCTTAACCAGAAAAAAACAACCTCTTACTCCTATCAAACCCAACGAAGTTAGTATCTATGTTTGTGGCATGACAGTATATGACTATTGCCACGTCGGACACGCTAGAGTTATGGTAGTATTTGATGTTGCAGTACGCTACTTACGCTATTTAGGTTTTAAAGTTAATTATATCAGTAATATCACTGATATAGACGATAAAATTATTCAACGGGCTAATGAAAATGGAGAGGATTTTAACGAATTAACCAATCGTTTTATCCAAGCTATGCTCGAAGATAGTGATGCTTTGGGAGTAATACGCCCAGATACTCAGCCTAGAGCAACAAAATTTATTCCAGAAATAATTGCGATGATTCAAGATTTATTGGATAACAAACATGCTTATATTACTGATAGTGGAGATGTATGTTATTCAGTAAAAAGTTTTGCTAATTATGGTAATCTGTCTGGTAAAAAAATAGAAGAATTACGAGCTGGAGAACGAGTAAATATTGATGAATCTAAAGAAAATTCATTAGATTTTGTATTGTGGAAAATGGCTAAACTAAATGAACCTAGTTGGGATTCGCCTTGGGGAACTGGTAGACCTGGTTGGCATATTGAATGTTCGGCTATGTCAACAGTCTGTTTAGGCAATCATTTTGATATACATGGTGGCGGGATGGATTTGCAATTTCCTCATCATGAAAATGAAATTGCTCAATCAGAAGGAGCGACTGAAGAAAAATTTGTGAACATTTGGATGCACAATGGTTTTGTCCGAATTAATGATGAAAAAATGTCTAAATCTTTAGGAAATTTCTTTACTGTAAGAGAAGTGCTAAAAAAATACCAACCAGAAGTATTGCGGTATTTTATCTTAACTAGTCATTATCGTAGCCCATTGAATTATTCTGATGCTGATTTAAATGCTGCCAAACAAGCTTTAACTAGGCTCTACACTGCTTTGCGTAATCTAGATACTGATAATAAAAGCTGTCCAGATGATAGTTATAAACAACGTTTTACAGCAGTGATGGATGACGATTTTAATAGCCCAGAAGTTTTGGCAATTTTATTTGAATTATCACATTCCATTAATAAAGCTCGGACGGATGATTTACCATTAGCAACTCAATTAGCCAGTGAATTAAAAAGGTTAGGTGGAATTGTCGGACTATTACAAGCTGATCCAGAAATTTATTTACAAGGTATCGAACAAGATTCAGCATCTATTGAGCAATTAATTGTAGATCGTAAAACTGCTAGACAACAACGAAACTGGGCTGAAGCAGATAGGATTCGAGATGAATTACAACAACAAGGCATAGTTTTAGAAGATAATCCAAGTAGCACAACCTGGCGGAAAATTTGAATTAAGTAATAATTTAACAGACTTTATGTAGGATGTAATGAGTTTACGAATTACATCTTGATGCAATTCCCTTCGTTCATTGCATCCTACATTTATATATCCTTATTTAAGAATTATGTCTATTTAAAGCGATACCACTATTTCGTTCAGGATTACTAAACTAGTTATTTTCTAATCCTTAAGGTAATTGTTTCTAAATTAGAATACTCGCTATAATTATTACAATTTTCAACATCATCACAATCATAAGCTTTTACTGCAATATATATATTTTGATAAGGAACAAACATTTGTAAAGTCTGTAAATCTATACTTATTTTATTACTATAACCTAGATCATAAGCAATGATATTATCCATAGTTAGCTGATTTATAGGATAAGAATATGGAGCTGAATAAAACTCATAGCCTTTCACTGTACATTCATTATTCCAAGTTATATTTATATCGGACTTTTCCATATTAACTTGTAATGTTGGAGCTATCAAATTTTCACATGGTTGTTTTACATACTGATTAATAAAATCAGTAAATGATGTAAGTCTAGTGTAAACTCCATAATAATCAGGTAAAGCACAGCTTTCTCCCCAACTCATAACTCCAATTTGTTGCCATTCACCTTCATGCTTAATCAGTAAAGGTCCTCCACTATCTCCACTACAACCATCAGTTCCTCCTTGCTTAAAACCAGCACATAACATAGAATTTGCAACATCATCAGTATAAGATTGGTTACATATTTCGTTAGATACAATTGGCATTGAAGTATACTGTAAGCTATTAGAATAACTATAATTATCATTTACATTAGTTTGTCCCCAACCAATTACAGATGCCAAATTACCAGTTTGAATTATACTTGTATCAGCTATTGGTATAAAGGTTTGAGTTGAAGCTCGTTTTAGTTTTAATAAAGCGATATCTGCTAATGGATTTTCATCATTATAGCGTTGATAGTCAGGATGAGTAATAATTTGTTCAACATCAATTACCTCACCAATTTCTGCATCATTAAGAGTTTGCCGTCCTAATACAACTTGTATATCAGCGGCTGTCTCATTTTTAGTACAATGGGCTGCGGTTAATATCCAATTAGGAGCGATTAGACTACCACCACAATAAATTGAATTTATTGAAGGTTCTTCATTTGCGTAAATAAGTGCTGCCATCCAAGGAGTGGAAAAATTTACCGAACATGATTTTCCTGGTGAACATATAATTCTAGTAGAAGCAGCCATTGTTGATTGCCAAACAATCAAACAAATAAATAATAGCAAAAATCTTTTCATAAAAAGTTTCATATTTTATCTTTGTATAGGATTACGAAAAACATTAAATTAAATGGACAAGCGAGGAAGTTGGTTGGTTGTATTTTATAAAAATTTTGATAGCAAGGAATGAGGATTTAATAATCTCCAAAATTTGACGTTCAAACCTGCCAGGTTTAGTTTCGGGTTTTATTAAACTCCTTATTCCTTAGCACTATAGCAAGACTATTAAATAAGTAATTGATATCTATTTTGAATTTAATTAATAATTAAGCATTCATAATTAAGAATTGCCCTAGTCCGTAACAAATAAATTCTCTAAAATCTGTTGATACACAATGGACAATTTATCTAGTTCTTCGATATTAACACATTCATTGATTTTATGGATAGTTGCATTGATTGGCCCTACCTCAATTACTTGCGCTCCAGTTGGTGCGATAAACCTTCCATCCGAAGTTCCACCACTAGTTGACAGTTTAGTTTCATAACCACATACTGTTTGGATTGCTTTTTGAGTCGCTGTTACCAAAGTATTTGGCTTGGTTAAAAATGGTGGACCAGAATGTCGCCAAGTTAGAGTGTAATTAAGGTTATCTAACAGACTAACAATCTGTTCTTGTAATTGAATGTGAGTAACTTGCGTACTATACCGAAAATTAAAGATTATTTCCAAATCCCCAGGAATTACATTATCAGCCCCAGTACCAGCATTAATATTGGTTATTTGTAAGCTAGTTGCTGGAAAAAAATTATTACCTTGATCCCATTTGATTTCACACAATTTTTGTAAAACTGGAGCAAATCGGTGAATCGGATTATCAGCTTTATGTGGATAAGCAACATGACCTTGAATCCCATGAATAATTAGCTGGCCATTTAAAGAACCACGTCGACCATTTTTAATAGTATCACATAACTTTTCTTCGCTAGATGGTTCACCAACTACACACCAATCAATTTGTTTATTTTGTTCCTGTAAATAATTGATAACTTTAACAGTACCATCAATAGCTGAGCCTTCTTCATCACTAGTCAATAAAAAAGCAATAGAACCTTTATGTTGAGGATATTTTGCAATAAAACGTTCACAAGCTGTTGTCATTGCTGCAACACTACCCTTCATATCAGCAGCTCCACGCCCATATAAATAACCATCATGGATAGTTGAAGTAAATGGTGGAAATTGCCATTTGTTTTCTGGACCAGTTGGAACAACATCAGTATGGCCAGCAAATACGAATAATGGAGCAGAATTACCGTGAGTAGCCCATAAATTATCTACCTCACCAAATTGTAAAGACTCAGTTGTAAACCCGATATTTTGTAAACGTGTAGCAATTAAATTTTGACATCCATGATCATTAGGAGTAATTGAAGGACGATTGATAAGTTCTATAGCTAGGTCGGTAGTTTTTGACATATACTTTTTATATTAAATTATTGCATAAAAGGGTTGTTTTTTAATTGTTCAGCAATAGTAGATGTGGCCTGTTCTCCATAATGATGTCCAGGATGGATAACTGTTTCTGGAGGTAAATTGCCTAATCTATGCAAAGAATTTTGCATTTGTTGCTGATTTCCACCTGGTAAATCACACCGTCCACAAGCATTTACGAATAGAGTATCACCAGTCATTAAATGGTCACCAAGATGATAACAAACTGAGCCAGGAGTATGTCCAGGAGTGTGTAAAACTTTAATTTTGGTAGAACCAAACTGAATTACATCTTCATCTTGATGCAAAATTGGATTAGCTAATTTTTTCCCCCAAAATTCAGCTTCTAATCCTGACAAATGTACTTTTGCATTGGTACTTTCCAGTAAAGCTTGTAATCCATCAGTATGATCATAATGGCTGTGAGTTAGTAATACATTGGTAATTTTAAATCCCTGATGTTCAGCTAAAACAATTATTTTAGGAATTTCCCAACCAGGGTCAATTATTGCTGCTCTGTTAGAACTATGGTCATGAATCATATAGATAAAATTTTCCATAGGACCTAATTCTAAAGCATGGATAGAAAATGGCTGATTTTTCATATATAGTTTACTTAAACGGTTAATAAATACAAAAATACTGGTTTTATTATTACTTTTCCCAGTTTACATTTAAAATTGTTCTGTACCAAGATTATCTATAATGATACGAATCCTACTAAAGTTGTCAAGGCTTCTGTTTTTTTATGTAACTTAACTTTAACTTCCAAACGTCTTAATTCATTATCAACTGTTGAGGATATTTTTAAAAACCAATACCATTTACGATTGGACATCTCAGATATTCCATTTTTTGTTCCAAGATTAGGCCATTCTTCCTTAACTCGAATTTCTGTCAATACATTCATGGCTACCCAATGAGCAAGGGTTTTATCTCGTAAATAACTAGCATTTTCAGCATTTTCAGCGGTTACTTTGATTATTGCTGATAAGGCAATTGCCAAAATTGCTAATGCAACTAAAACTTCTAATAGAGTAAATCCTTTATAGTAATTCATCAATTAATATAGCAATTTCTCCAGTGAGATTGCCTGTCAGTTGATGACTTAGTTTATCAGCAGTAAGTATTATTTCAAACGGAATAAATTCCCCACTAGATAAGATTAATAATTGAGGCATATTTTGACAAGTATTATTTGCTGCTAATATTGCTTCACCATCTACACGAATTTCTGTTTGGATTCCAGCTGGTAAAGTCCTTGGTTTAAAAACATTACTAGTAATAATTTTACAAGTTGTGCAGATATTAGTTTCAATTTGTAAATCACAAAAACTATAACTATCAGTGTCAAAATATATCCCCATTTCCTTTGACTGCATAACTGCTTCTTGACTAGCTAATGTCAATAAATAAGCCAATCGTTGACTTTCTTGGTTTAATTTTTGAGCAAGATTACCATCACCAATAGATAATGTAACAAAGCTCATAATTATACCAATAATAGTTATTACAACCATTATTTCTATCAGAGTAAAACCATTTTTTTTATAATAATTCATGTTTATTACTTTAAATATCTCTTGAATGTTAATATAATTTTTAACATCATTAATCACAGCTTGTTGAATTTCCCATGATCAGTACGAGCTAGAACTATAATCCTCGTAAAGCTAATTTACCACTATGATATGATTTTAAACGAATATCGAGATTTTCTGTGATGAAAAACTGTTTGGCTATCCAGATTAGAGAATTAATCAGTTCAGCAGCAGCTCACTATAGTGATAGAACCAACTACTATGATATACAATAATAAGCCAATTTATTATAAACTTATATCATATTTTTTATATAAATTAAAACTCAAGTTTAGTAGAGCAAATTATATTTAATCTAACCATGCTATCAAATAATATAATAAATGACCTTCGGATGATTTTGAAGGACCACAAATCAATGCTGGATATAAGTTTTTATCTGGTTGAGCTTCCGTTTTAGCTTCTTCTTCAGAAGCCATTTTAAATACACAATTTTCTGGAAAACGTTTACGACTATTCTGTTTATTTGGAGTATATATTAAAGCATGAAATGTTGTACTACCTTGCATTAACTGTTGAATTGTTGGCATATTAAGATTCTCCAATTTATAAATTTCATATTTAAATAAATAGTTTTGACTTAAAGTATCTGATCCAAACTATTCTAAATTATATTTTTGGTAGTACCATTTTGAGGTAACAGTTAGTAAAGTGTAAACGATAGCTAATGTATGATTGTATTAACGACGTGAAATTGACCAAAACTATACAGTTAATTACGGACTTTATGTATAGGATGTAATGAGTTTACGAATTACATCTTTCGAGTCTCATTAACACGATTGATACAATTCCCTTCGTTCATTGCATCCTACATTTATCTTTATTTAGGAATGATGTCTATTTAGTTTTAGAACAAATATTCTCAATAGGATTAAGCTCTGATAAATTGGCTAATAAAACAGTTATTTTTTAGTAAGCAACTCTAACCATTCGGCAATAATAACCATATCTTGTGTAGTTACATTATGTAAAACACCTTGCATAGCAGCACTATTCCCACCATTACGCTTACCATTTTTAATATCTTTCATTTGAGCAAGAGAATAAATTTTATTTTGACCAGCTAATTTAGGATAAACTGATAAACTTGGACTTTTAGCATCAATCCCATGGCAAGCACTACAAGATTTATCTTGGAATAATTTTGCACCATCTGTAGTTAACTGCTCTTCAACTATATCGATAGGCAAGGATAATAACCATTCAGCAATCATATCTATTTCATTTTCATCAACTATAATAGTACCTCGCATGACAATACTGTGACCATTATTTCGTAACCCATCTTTAATATCATTTATCTGAGCTATAACGTACTCTTTATTTTGCCCAGCAAGTTTAGGATATTGCGGTTGACTAGGAGTATTAGCATCATCACCATGACAAGCAACACAGCCTCTATCCGAATACAACTTTGCACCAGCTTGTTGTTCACTATGATTAATTTTATGATTTGTTAAAACATTTAGTTGTAATTTTTCTTGGGCAATACTATTAAAACTAATCATAACCATAGCAATACTTACAATTATTATTTTCATATCCAATTTCTATTACTATTCCTGCAATTTATCCAACTCATCCAGCTCATCTTGAGCATATTCATCTCCTTGTTCAACAGCTTCTATCAACCATTCTTCTGCTTTGGATAGGTCTTGTGTTACTCCCTGACCTTTTTTATACATTATTGCTAAATTTACTTGAGCATCCACATTACCCTGTTCCGCAGCTTTTTCATACCATTCAGCAGCTTTTGTGAAATCCTGAGTTACTCCATCACCTTCATAATACATTAAACCTAAGTTATTTTGAGCCTTTTTATGTCCTTGTTCAGCAGCATGTTTGAACCATACCGTTGCTTCAGCAAAATCTTGAGGTAGTCCTAAGCCATCATAATACATCAATCCTAACTTAAATTGAGCCTCAGCTAAATTGGCTTGAGCTGCCTTACGATACCATTCTACGGCTTTAACAGTATTTTGTTCTACACCTTGACCATTTTCATACATCATGCCTAAATTTAATTGAGCTTTAGCATAATTTTGTTCTGAGGCTTTTGTAAACCATAAAATAGCTTGCTTAAATTCTTGTTCAACTCCAGTACCACTCAAATACATACTTCCCAAAGCATTTTGAGCTGGCAAATAATTATGGTCGGCTGCTTTTTGAAACCAAACTATAGCTGTCTCAAAATTCTGTTCTACTACCTGACCCTGATAATACATAGTTCCTAAGTAAAATTGGCTTTTAGCACCTTCATTAATAGCAGCTTTTTTATACCATTGAAATGCTTGATCTAGATTTAATTCAACCCCTTTACCTTCATAATATAATTTACCTAAACCAGTTTGAGCTTGAGCATTTTTTTGAGCTGCCGATTTTTTATACCATAACAATGCTACTTTAAGATTTTGGATTACTCCTTGCCCAGTTTCATACATAAGACCAAGATTATACTGAGCTTTAGAATTACCAAGGCTTGCAGCCTGACGATTCCATTTCTCAGCTTTCAGTAAATTTTTAGCTTCATCAATTAAATACAATTCCCCTAAATTAGATTGGGCAATGATATGTCCTCGACTAGAAGCATCTAAAAACCATTGTTCGGCACGTTCCCAATCTTGTACTACCCCTTCGCCATTTTTATACATAATTCCAAGCATATTTTGGGCATCTGCTATATCACGAGCTGCAGCTCTGTGATACCATAAGGAAGCCTTGGCTACATCTTTTGTAACTCCTATTCCATTATAGTACATCATCCCAAGCTGATATTGAGAGTTGGCATTATTAGAATCTTTCTCAAATATCTGGATTGCTTTAGTATAATTTTTATCATTATAATATACTATACCATTTTCAAAACTATTATCTACATTATCACTATAATACCAATAGGTTATGCCAGCTGATATGGCAAGAATTACAATCAATAATTTTTTTAACATTTGCTTAGACCTTTATCTTGAGTTAACGTATACTCAATTATAGCAAAAATTATTCACTTTTCTATATAAAATTACTACAAACTTAAGGAATCACTAAAGTGCCTATTCCTTCATCAGTAAATATTTCTAATAACACTGCATGTTCAATGCGTCCATCAATTATATGCACTCCACGAACTCCACTTTGAACTGCATCTAAAGCACAACTAATTTTTGGTAACATTCCGCCATTAATTGTTTTATCTTTAATTAAAGCTTGTACTTTATGAGTATTTAAACCGGTTAATAGTTCACCTTGTTTGCTTAAAACACCTTTAGTATTAGTTAATAGCATTAATTTTTCTGCTTGCAAAACTTCTGCTAACTTACCTGCAACAGTATCAGCATTTATATTATAAGATTGACCGTCTTTGCCTACCCCAATTGGAGCAATTACTGGGATAAAATTACCTTGCACAAGTAAATCAAGTATAGCCGTATCAAAACTAGTGACTTCTCCAACATGACCAATATCAATTATTTCTGAAGCTTCCATTTCTGGGTCATCATGAATAAAATTTAGTTTGCGAGCATGGATTAATTCAGCATCCTTACCAGTTAACCCAACAGCAGACCCACCTTGTCGATTAATCAGAGTAACAATATCCTTATTTACTAACCCCCCTAAAACCATCTGTACTACATCCATGGTTTCACTATCAGTAATACGAATACCTTGAATAAATTTGCTTTCCTTATCCAATCGTTTTAGCAATTTAGATATCTGTGGCCCTCCACCATGTACTATGATAGGATTTATCCCAACTCTTTTCATTAAAACTACATCACGAGCAAAACTATTTTTTAGTGTCTCATCCACCATAGCATTCCCGCCATATTTGATGATAAAAGTTTTACCAACAAATTTATTAATATATGGCAATGCTTCAGTTAAAACATGAGCAATATTTTTAGCCGAAGAAAGTGTTAAACTCATAATTATTATTTAATTGTAATTTAGTACATGTATTTAAAGTATAGTGATTATGCACTTTTGTAAATGGATTAGATCAATTTATAGCAATTCTTAATTATGAATGCTTAATTCTTAATTAAATTCAAAATAAATTACTTATTAGGAGCTTCTATTTTACTTAATATTTCATTTAATACCATATCTACATTATGTCCTTCAATTTCTAATTCAGGAGCTAAAGTTATACGATAGTGTAAAGTTGCTACAGCAATATTTTAACGTTGTCATATGTGTTCGCCCTGATTAACTTAATGGCCGTTCTAACCTACCATCATTCATAGAGCTTTCCTAATCTTACTAATAGTTTTAACAGTTTGAATTAAATTGGTATTTTTACCAGTCAAAATATCTTCTATTTCTATTCGGGGCAATTTACATCTTTGAGCTAATTTTTGACTCAGCTGTGAAGAGGATAATTGATTCCAATTAGGATGAATTAGTTTTATTTGTTGCATTAGAGCTTGTCTTGCATTGTTCAGTAAAGTTGATTTTTTACCTTGTCGCCATAAAAAATTACCACTGGCTTCTATATGTTCGAGCAAACCTCTGCGTACTGGTTTTGGCATTGGTAATATTGGTCCAAACCGTTGGCTAACTGACCATAACCAAAATAATAATAATATTGCACTAATTACGGCTGTCCACATATATGTCCATATTAATGTTAATAATGATGGTAATTTGATTGATGTATCCAAGTTATTAATAGGATTACTTTGTGGGTTATAAGTAGGTGTGTAATTCAACAACCATATTTTAGTTTCCAAGCGTTCAAAATGGGTTAAATGCCATAAAAACTGAGCATGATCATAAGCGGCAATTTTATCGTTTTCAATAAATGATAAATCACTTAAAATACTAATCATACCAGTACCATAATAATATTGAAATAAATGACTTCCATAACTATCCTGAATATCTTGTATTGGATCGTTATCATTTGCTTGTAGATAATAATTTGGATCAAATAAAACCTGAAATTTATACTGTTGCCAATCAAATTCTGTTGGTTCTATCTGGGTTGCAATTAAGTCATTTTGATATTGAAATACATCAAGTTCTGCTAATAGTAAATCTGGCTGAACATCTATATTTTGCTCATCATGAATAACATCACTGACAATGATTAGATAACCACCGTCATCCACCCAATTTAATATTTTCTGGGTTGTTTGTTTCTCTAATAAGCTATTATATTGTAACAATATTAAAGTATCTTGAATATTTAATTCCTGCTTTGGCAAAGATTGTATCGTTGTAACTGAAGTTCCCATTTGTTTTAATAATTTTTTAGCTGCTAGAAATGGGTCATTATTTACCTTAGTTAGTAATTCTACTTTTTCAAACTTAAAATTATTATAAATCCAATAACCAGATATAATTAAAAAACTCATGACTATAGCGATTATTATAAACTTAATATTTTTCATAATTATATTTTCTAAAATTGTTTGGTATAATCATGTTAACTTAAAAATAAATTAAAATACTTATGATCTTACCAAAAGAAGAAGTTGAAAAAATTGCTGATTTAGCTCGTATTGCATTAACTGAGCCAGAAATTAATACTTATACTCAACAATTATCTGATATTTTATCATTCGTTGAACAGATGAATACTGTTGATACTACTGGTATTGTTCCGATGGCACATCCACTTGATGCTGTAGCAAGACTACGTGAAGATGTTGTATCAGAGGTTGACCAACGTGAGCATTTTCAGGCTATGGCTCCTCAAGTGGAAAATGGTTTATACCTAGTTCCTAAGGTAATTGAATAATAACTATAGCAATTCTTAATTATGAATGCTTAATTCTTAATTAAATTTAAATGAATATCAAGAGATAATTATGAAAAAATTACTAGTTGTACTACTGTTTATACCTATGGTTGTAAATGCAATTGATGCAATTGGAATAGCTGCACAAGGTGGTTATCCAGAATATTTATTTTTAGAGAAAGTAACTGAGTCTGAAGCACAAACAACAGCAGTTTTAATAGCAAAAGCTATTGCTAAAGGAAGATTGGTTATATTTGCTCAAATGGGAAAATTGACTAACCCAAAGATTGGTAATAAAAATTTTACTGGAGATGTATTTCTTAAACAATGGCAGACTTCTATTGAAGTAGATTTAATGGATATATCATCTACACAACAACGGATTATGGATAAATTATTATGGGCTGGAAAGCAATGTATTGATAATAATCAGGATAGAATTAATATTAAAGGAGTAAAATGGAAACATTTTTTGCCAGCAAAATGGGCTAGAGAAACTGGATTAATGTTT
This sequence comes from Thioploca sp., assembly GCA_030627235.1. Classification (GTDB taxonomy): domain Bacteria; phylum Pseudomonadota; class Gammaproteobacteria; order Beggiatoales; family Beggiatoaceae; genus DRQV01. Next base: position 11,155 of record DAOUSL010000059.1, on the reverse strand, counting down.
AATTCGAGAACTGGAATTTTAACCAAACAGCCATCTATAAATTATCGTCATCCTAGTAATGTTCCTGATGAAAAAGAAAGGGAAATATTAACAGAATTTATACAGATAGACGCAAATATAAAACCAAAAGGTGAATTTGCAATGATGGGAAAACAAAAAATATATCGATATTTTGATCCTATTTTTCTTCTGCCACCATGTTTGGCATGTCATGGAAAACCAAAAGGAGAATTAGATATTTTAGGTTTTCAAAAGGATGGATTAGATACCGGAGATATAATTGGTCTAATTAGCGTTTCAGTGGCAGTAGAGTAATATATTAATGGAATCTTACGAGGTTCCATTAATATAAAATTACAAATCTAAAACTTCAGCAACAAAATCTGCATCTTTGTCACCACGACCGGATAAATTGATTAAAATTGTTTTATCTTTAGGCATGTCTTTAGCAATTTTCATAGCATACGCAACCGCATGAGCACTTTCTAATGCTGGGATAATTCCTTCAATTCGAGATAAAGCCATAAAAGCATCTAAACATTCTTTGTCATTTACTGTTTCATAATGAACTCTACCAATATCTTTTAAATAACAATGTTGAGGCCCTACTCCTGGATAGTCTAACCCAGAAGCAATCGAATAGACTGGCAATGGATTTCCTTGTTTATCTTGTAGATTATAACATTCAAAACCATGCAAAGAACCTTTAGAACCTAATGTAAGTGTTGCAGCATGATTAGGAGTATCTAATCCCTTTCCAGCTGCTTCAATCCCAATTAAGTCTACAGTTTTATCTTCTAAAAAAGCAGTGAATATTCCAATTGCGTTTGAACCACCTCCTACACAGGCCATAACTATATTTGGTAATTGTTTATATTGAGTTAAAAATTGTTCTCTAGCTTCTTCACCTACAATACTTTGAAAATCACGTACCATCTTAGGAAATGGATGTGGACCAACTACTGAACCTATAGCATAGAAAAAATTCTGAGGGTCTTTTAGATATTCTTCAAATGCACTATCAACAGCATCTTTTAAAGTTTTAGTCCCACGACTGACTGGGATTAATTTACAACCTAATATTTTCATTTTAGTAACATTAGGATGTTCTTTTTTTATGTCTATTTCTCCCATATGAATTTCACAGTCAACTCCAACTAATGCACAAGCCGTTGCTAATGCTACTCCATGTTGACCTGCTCCAGTTTCTGCTAAAACTTTGGTTTTCCCCATATACTTTGCTAACAAAGCTTCACCAAGACAATGGTTAATTTTATGAGCTCCAGTATGATTTAAGTCTTCTCTTTTTAAAAATATACGAGCTCCACCAATTTTATTAGTCAATCTTTTAGCATAAAATATTGGGCTTGGCCTACCGACATATTGTGAATATAATTCATGTAATTCGTCTAAAAATTCATCAGTATTGCGTATTTTTTCATAAGCAATATTAATTTCATCCAGGATTTCTTTAAGATTAGGTGGCACAATCTGTCCACCATATTCACCAAAGTAACCAGTTTCATTTGGCATTGCTAATTTATTTGTCATAAATATTTTCAAGTTTAGAGAAGAATATAGCTCCATAGGTTTTATAGCGTTTCCCGTTTGTATAAGGTACAAGGTTTCGGGAAATCCACTATGTTCCATTCCCGAAACAACTAGTACTCTACTCAATCGGAAAACGCTATACCTATGGCTATTTATGTTTCACCCCTTGGGGTTAAATCTCGAAGAGATTAAATATGAATAGCCACCTATGAAATCGGTGGAACTGGAGTTTGGGAACAATAAAAATCATAATTTGTTAATTAAACATGTACGGTTTACGAGTTAATCAAACGGTAGTGCTTTATTAAGTTTTCCTTCTTTGAATCAAATTCTCTTCTATCATTCTCTAAAACACGTTTTAATAACCAACCCGCATCTTTACCTGCTTTTTTTACTTGGTTTTTTGTTCCCTTGTGTTTAGTATATAAAGGTAGTAAAGGTGTTCCCTGCCAATAATAATTATTACCACCCACTAAATCTCTTAAAGAAAACCATTTATCTTTTCTATTTTTACACCAACAATAAACTGAACCCTGTAAAAAGTCCATAATTCTTTGGCGTTCTTCATTTGAAATTTTAGACACAGAATAAATCTTTTTATTTTTAGTTAGAGACATTTATAATTTCTAAATTATTGTTATAAAACATGTTTACTTTAATATAATTATCACATAAAGAATACAAAATACTTAAGTTAAGTCTTGGAGTCAGGTAGGGTGTGCAAAGCCTCATCTTGTCCACCAAAAACTTGACGCTGGTGCGTCTTGACTGCATTCCCAACGAAGCCGTTGGGAACGAGAGAATATCAATATTTTGGAACAAGTAATTCTAACTCATTGCATTAAAAATAGAATCTCTAATTTCGTCTACTTTACCTACGCCTTGAATTTGTACATATTTAGGAGAATTAGCTTCACCACTATCAGCCCATTTAGAATAATATGCAATTAATGGCTCAGTCTGTTCATGATATACTTTAAGACGATTTCTGACAGTATCTTCACTATCATCATCACGTTGAACTAAAGGCTCACCAGTTACATCATCTTTGCCTTCTTCTTTTGGTGGATTGTAAATAACATGATAAGTACGTCCAGAGCTTAAATGAGCCCGTCTGCCACTCATACGTTTAACAATTTCCTCATCTTCAACAGCAATTTCAACCACAAAATCAACATTTACTCCAACTTCTTTCATGGCATCAGCTTGTGGAATAGTGCGTGGAAAACCATCAAATAAAAAGCCATTAGCACAGTCTGATTCTTTAATCCGATCTTTAACCAAACCAATAATGATATCGTCAGAAACTAAACCTCCTTCATCCATGATTTTTTTAGCGGCCAAACCTAATGGAGTGCCAGCTTTTACAGCAGCCCGCAACATATCCCCAGTAGAAATCTGAGGAATGTTGTATTTTTCCTTAATAAAGTTGGCTTGAGTTCCTTTACCAGCGCCAGGGCCACCTAATAGAATTAAACGCATTTAAATCTCCTTTGTAAATAGTAAAATTAAGAATCGTATTTTGGTTCAATAGAACCGTATAAGTTAGATAAACTACAGCAATATAAGTAATTTATTCTGAATTTAATTAAGAATTAAGCATTCATAATTAAGAATTGCTATAGATTATCTATTTGGAATAGCTTTCAACATATATTGTACAGCTAATTTGATTTCTTCATCAGTTAGATTAGAATTCCCACCTCTAGGCGGCATGATATTAATACCTTTAATCGCATTTTGTACTAATACATCTTCTCCTTTAGAAATTCTCTGTTCCCAATCTTTCTTTTCAGCAATTTTAGGAGCTCCAGCAATTCCAACTATATGACACGATTTACAGGTCATCTCATAAATATCCTTACCTTGTTTAGGAGAGGTTATCGCTGATGATATAGGTGGTATATTAGTATTAATTTTAGGAGTTTCTGGTTCAGGAATCACTTTAGAAACTTTAGGTATTTCCGGTTTAGGAATAATCTTAGGAGTTTCAGATACTTTAACTGGAATATCTATTTTAATAACTTCCTTAGGCGGTTCTTTAGATATGAGCGGTTCGCTAATTTTTGGAGTTGTTACAACTTTAGCTATTTTAACTGGTTCAGAACTCGGAGAAGAGGTTTCATATCCAACACTAGCTAACATATATTGCACAGCTAATTGCATATCTGCATCATTCACAAAATTCCCACCTCGTGGCGGCATGGTATTAAAACCTTTGATAGAGTTTTGCAATAAAGTAGCCTCACCTTTCTCAATTCTAGCTTGCCAATCGTCTTTATTACCCAATTTTGGAGCATTCAGAATACCAGAAGTATGACAGGCCATACATACTCTATCATAAACTATTTTACCCGAATTATGCGAAATATCTTTTTTCACAATCAATACTGGTTTGACAGGAGTTTTTTCTACTACAGGTTCTACCACGGTCTTTACTAATTTTTTAGGAACTTCAACTACTGGAGATGGAGATTCTTGAACTGCTACAACTTCAAATCCAACACTGGTCAACATATATTGTACAGCTAATTGCATATCTGCATCATTCACAAAACTCCCACCACGTGGTGGCATAGTATTAAAACCTTTGATAGAATTTTGTACTAAAACAGCCTCACCTTTCTCAATTCTAGCTTGCCAATCATCTTTATTACCCAATTTTGGAGCATTCAGAATACCAGAAGTATGACAGGCCATACATACTTTATCATAAATAGCTTTGCCAGATGATTGATCAATAGTTTTAACTGGTTTAGAAACTGATGATTTTATTGCAACTTGTGATATCTCTTCATGATCTTTTGGTTCAATACTATACAACATATATTGTACAGCCTGTTTTAGATCAGCATCACTTAAAAATGTTCCACCTCTTGGTGGCATAGTATTAAATCCATCAGCAGCATTTTGTAGTAAAATATCTTCACCCTTAATAATCCGTTTTTCCCAATCAACCTTATCACCTAATTTTGGAGCATTTAATACTCCAGTTTTATGACATGCTACACATGCTTTTTCATAGATTACTTTACCTGCATGTTGGGCAATATCAGATTTTTTCGATGATTCTGTTACGTTATTTTCTCCTATTATTAATAATACGACTATAAAAGCTACTACTATTCCAAGTCCAAAAATAATGCCCAGCATTGAGCTTTTATTATTTGTTTGACTCACTCTTAATACCTCTTTGTTATACAAACTCTTAATACCTCTTTGTTATACAAAAGTTCTAATGATATAATTGTGCCATAATAACATTCTTTTGGCAATTATCAGTAATAGATTTTGGAGCAATATAGTGTCACATACAGCAAAAAATTATGCTAATTTAGATTTCCCATTAAATGTTTTTGCTTACTGTCTTTGTATGCAGGAAGGCCAAGTTGACTATTTACATTATGGTTTATTTGATAAAGATGAATCTATTCAAGATGCTAAAGTTGCCCAACAAAGAGCTACCGATTTTTTATTAGCAAAATTACCCAAACCATGCCGAATTTTAGAAATTGGGGTTGGTTTAGGCGCAACTGCCTCACAACTTGCCAAACTCGGTTATACAGTAACTGCTATTAGTCCTGATCAAAAACAAATAGCCATTGCTGAAAATAATATTACTGACAAAGTTAAATTAGAATGCACTACTTTAGAAGAATTTACTGCTCCTGACAACAGTTTTGATGTAATTTTATTACAAGAATCAGCTCAATATTTAAATATTTTAGCATTGTTCAATAAAGTCCATCGTTTATTAACTGCTAATGGTTCAGTATTTATAGCTGATGAAATTGCATTACGACGCATAGAAACTGATACTCCAAATGAATTACCTTTACTAGATTATACAATAACTCAAGCCCAACGTTGTGGATTTAAATTGACTGAACAAGTGGATTTATCTAAACGTGCCGCACCTAGTGTTGATTATTTACTATGGGTGATAGACAAATATCGTACTAATATATTGTCAGATTTGCAACTAGAATCTTCCGTAGTAACTGAGTTACAAATTTCTTTGCAAAAATATCAACAAAAATATCTTGATGGAAATTATGGTTATGTGTTTCTACAATTTACTAAAAATATAGCTCCTAGATGGCAAATTAGTTTGGTTACTGCACAAGATAGCATGGCAGCATGTAATTTATTTAATGAAGTATTTGATCCTGAAACTATGACTCCAGAATTTTGGCATTGGAAATATGGCGATAATAGAGGATTATGTACAGCAGCATGGCATAATGACAAAATGGTAGGTTACTTTGGTGGAATAAAAAAAGAAATCCGTTATTTTGGTCAACCTAAATTTGCTGTTCAACTTGCAGATGTAATGGTCTCTCGACGAGAAAGAGCCGTATTAACCAAAAATAGTGCATTATTTTTAATGGAAACAACTTTTTTAGAAAATAATATTGGTTATGGAACAAATACTTGGATAGGTTATGGCTTTCCTAATGAGGCTCATTTAAAAGTAGCTAAAAGATTAGGACTATTAGGAGTGCATGATGCAATAGGTAGAAAAATAGTTGAATTAGGTTGGCCAACAATTGCTGGTAAAGCTAAATTACTAACTAGAATTAGACATTTGCAACCTTTTGAACCAGAACAAAATAAACAAATAATTGATAAATTATGGCAACAAATGCAAGTTAGTTTACAACATGCCATAGTTGGTGTCCATAGTTGGGAACATATTCAGTATCGTTATCTATTACATCCACATCATAAGTATGAATTATTATTAATAACTAGACGTTTTACTGGTCAAGCTTTGGGAGTTGTTATTATTTATAGACAAGAAGATATTTGTCATATTAGAGATTTTATCGGAAATATCAAATATATACCAGAAATTGTTCAACAAATACGCAGAATAGCTGGTAATTGGGGAATGTTATATGTAAAATCTTGGATTACTGATAATTTTATTAAAACTTTTCCCACTTCAGAAATAGAAGCTAAAGATATGGCTTATATTCCGCATAATACTTGGTCAAAATATTTACCACCAGAGACTGAAGAAGGACATTGGTGGTTGATGAGTGGTGATACTGATTTTCTATAGTTTTAACCTTGCAGATGATTTAAGAGTACTGAATGAAGATATTTAGATTTCACACAAAATATTTTGATAAAAAAACCACAGAATATGTTCTTAATTCTTTAACTATTGCTGATCTCATTATTCTTGGTTTATCATTCGTATTAATAATATGGTTATATTCTCATTATTGGGGTGGAAAAACCCTAAATTATGCTGTAATTTTATCATCAGATCGAGTTGCCCAGACTATAAATTTAAATCATCCTCAACAAATAACAATCCAAGGTTCTATTGGTGAAAACAAGATAGAAGTAATGGATGGACGGATTCGCTTTATAGAATCACCGTGTAAACAACAATATTGTGTTCATGCTGGTTGGCTAACTAATACCAAAAGTTTTATAACCTGTTTACCTAATCAAGTAAGTATTGAATTACCTCACGCAAATAAATTTGATTCTATATCTTATTAAGGAATAAGGATTTAATAAAAACCGAAACTAAACCTGGCAGGTTTGAACATCAAATTTTGGAGATTATTAAATCCTCATTCCTAAGTAAAGTTACACAGAATATTTCATATGGCTTAAATTCCTTAAGTCTCGCATAGGTCAATCTATTTTTATAAATCGAATTAACTAGATCGTTGTAACACCTATGCGAGTCCATTAGCAAAGTTGGGAATTTACCTATAATGCAACTAAACTAATAGATAACATTGACCCAAAAATAAGAGGCCAGAAAATTACTTTTGGAATAAAATTATCTTCATATGAAATAAATCTCCATTTAGATAACCATCCTACTGAGAACAAGAAGTGATTAAGAGCAACTAATAAAATTATCAAATACATTAGAAAGTAGGAATATTCTATAAAAACTATCCCAACTGAAGAAAATGATGAGCGTAATTGAATATGAGATAACATAACAACAAAAAATAATGAAGAGCAAGAAGCAATAGACCCAGCAGTACTATAACCAAATTTACTAGTTTTCTTAGGATCATTAGTTACCATCATGACCAAGATAAATAATAGCATACTAACTACAAATAATGGGACAAAGTTAATTATAAAAGCATTTTGGAATTTTCTTTTTAACACCACATTATAAGTTAGATTAGCAAATAAACGATCTGTTTCTGGATAAGCACCGACTCCAAAAGTTGTATCATAAGCAGCTATGTGATAATTGAAATAAGTTTCTTTCCGTGACCAAGTACCTAATACAATCGCCTCATCAATACCAAAAGTGTCTTCTAGTCCTGTAGACTTATAAGCAGAAAAGTCAGGAACTAAGACAACATTACGATTAAAAGTATTAGACCATAATTGTACCCAGATTGTCTTATGATCAAATGGATAAGCCTTATATTCAAACTGTTGTCGTAATGTTACATCAAATTTCCAACCAACTACTTCATCATTACCAACTTGTTTTATATATGACTGTTCAACTTTAGAAGATACAGCATTAGCAAACACTACGCCCCGTTCTTCTGGGGAAATAGTATTATCATGTTTTTCTGGAGAAAATCTTTGCCAAGTTATACCAGTTATCCTAACATCATTAGAAGTTTTAATTTCAAGCGACTGAATATATATACCAGTGGGTATACGAATAGTAGATTCACCTAACCAATCATTGATCGGTTCCCAGTTTTTACTTAAGTATTTTTGAGCCTCAGCTCTATCTAATAATTGAGTAGGGCTAAAATTATATTGACTTTTATAAAACCATAAAGTAATTAATATTCCTACCAGGATAATAGTGATTAGTACTGAAATACTCCACCATGTTTTTTTAGTCATTATATAAATATCCTTCTAAAAAAGTTGTTAAAATAAAATTACTATATCAAAATATTCTAACATATTTATTTTTCAAATTTCTACTATTATAAATAGTATTATGTTCTATATTTAAAATATTTAGAATCATAGCATTTATCAATTGAATAGATTACAATAACACCAAGTAAATAATTGATATTTTATATTAATTAAGAGTTATTATAAATAGAGTTACAAAATGAACATACTTGAAGATGGAATAGAAATTGAGAAAAAATTTGTATCTATTGAGGTAATAGATGCTATAAAAAAAGAAGTTGAAACTTCTAAAATATTACAGTCTAAATATGGTATTCGTAATGCGGAGAAAAAAATTCCAACTATTAAAGATTTAGTTAATTCTTCCCCATTTTTAGAAAAAGCTAGATTTATTTTAAATGGTAAACCAGAAATAGTTAGAGTTATTTTTTTTGACAAAACTCCAACTAAGAATTGGTTAGTAACATGGCATCAAGATAAAACTATAGCTGTTAATTCTAAAGCTGAAATATTAGGCTGGAATTCTTGGAGTGTCAAAGATGGGATATATCATGTACAACCTAGCATAGATGTTTTGAATCAAATGGTAACGTTCAGAGTTCATCTTGATGATGCTAATAAGCAAAATGGTTGTTTAAAAGTCATTCCAAAAACTAACAATTTAGGGATATTATCTCAACAAAAAATTAATAAAATAACCCAACAACAGACAACATTTTTATGTGAAGTACAAGCTGGTGATATTGTGTTGATGAAACCGCATTTATTACATTCATCCAGTAAGTCAACAAACCCAAGTCATAGGCGTGTGGTTCATGTAGAATATAGCAGTTATAAATTGCCGCATGGACTCAAATGGGTTTAATAATATACTTATTACAACAATAAAATTAATTAAATAAGATATTTATCATATTTTGCGTAGCTTCAGTTATAATTATTTAATTCAGTAAATCCTAATTTAGACAAATTATGAACTATTTAACTTACCTATTCTTAGCTATAACCATTATTTCAATTTATTATGCGTTTAAATATTGGCGACAGTCAAAACGTTATACACGGGAAAGATTTGCTTTTGCATTATTGTCATATATTGGAACATCTTTCTTTGTAATAATTGCTCTTATAGGTTATCGCCAAGTTATTTTAGATTTTATTCTCTTAACTTTTGGAATTACTATAAGTCCGACATACCAGACGTTAATTATTCTATGTTTAATGATATTTCTTATAGCTTCTTATTATATTGGTTATCTTATTTTTAGAGATTGGAATGGAAAAATTTCGGTAATTCAGCATGAACGTCAAGAAAAACAAATAGCTGATAATCCTAAATATTTTCTGTTAGACAGTTGGGAATTCTTAAAAGACTATTCACGGGAAGAAAAACGTACAGAAGAATACATTCCAAAAGTTATACAAAAAATTGGATTTGTATCTGAATTAATTTGGGAAAAACAAGCTAAAGAATTATTGTGTTTAGATGATAGTAAACTTTATTTTCGTGATGATGATTGGCATGAATCACATAATTGTTGGATTGGTGAACATACATTTACTAATAATAAGGTAGTTTTGATTTGTAAGTATGATGAATTGGTTGATAAAGATTTATTGCCTATTTTAGCTTATGTGCAGAAACGTGAACCATTAGATAAGGATAAAATTGAAGTTATTGTAGCATTAAAAGATGGTGATATAGATAAAAACCGTACTATTTCTGGTTATAAAGTTAGGTTTGTTTCGGAAAATACGTTATTGAATAAATTTGCTGATTTTAATAATAATTTTGCTAATTATTTTCACTTTATTAAAGATACTGTTACTTATCGTAAGTTTGATGATTTGGGTCTTACTATTGAGGATATGTATGTAACTTCTGATTATAAATTTAAAGATGATGAACGGCAACCCAATATTGAGAAATTTATTTATGAGTGGTTAGAAAATAAAGGTAGTTTACAGCAATTAGCGGTTTTAGGTGAATATGGGCATGGTAAAAGTACTTTATCGCAAATGCTGACTTATAAATTATTGTTACGTTGTAAAGAAGATAAAAATGCTCGGATTCCGATTCTGTTGGAATTACGGGGTAAAAGTCCTCGTACTTTAACGCCAGAACATTTATTAGCTACGTGGGGAGATAAATATGGAATTAAATCAGAAGTTTTGAAACAGTTATTAATTGCTGGTCGGTTGCTAATTATTTTTGAAGGTTTTGATGAGATGGATTTAGCAATGGATAAAAAACTACGATTGCAAAATTTTATCAGTTTATGGGAAGGTTTGTATTATAAAAATGCTAAGTTGTTATTTACTGGTAGACCAAATTTTTTCTTTGATACTGAAGAGCAAGAAATCTGTTTGCGTGAGAATGTTAGTGGTGAAAATAATTATGGGCAGACTATCTATCTGGAATTTTTTAGCAACGAACAAATTAAATCTAGTTTAACTAAATTAGCTAATCAAGTTGTGAAGGAAGAAATTATTATATTGATTGATAAAAATCCTAAATTTGAGAAACTTATATCACGACCTTCTATTTTACGCATGGCTGCAACTATTTGGAAAAAGAAGCTATCAAAACATAAAAACCAAATCAATTCTGCACTAGTGATAGATGAATTTATTAAAAGTACCCATGAACGTCAAACTAATAAAGGTGGGCATATATTATATGAAGTTGAACGAGTTTATTTTATGGAAGCCATTTCTGTTT
>DAOUSL010000202.1 GCA_030627235.1 Thioploca sp. | reverse complement strand
CAAATCTAATTGATATTTATCCATTTTTTGATTATAACTTAATTTACTTTGAATTTACATTATTTATGGTTACATTTATAATACTTTGCGTAACTTCAGATAATAATTTTGTTAAGATATGTATTTTCATCTAGTATAAGAATGATAATTCAAGCGAATCTAAAGATTACCTTTAAATATATAATTTTTGCTCAAAATAATAATCTTAAAATAAATTTAATCAGTATTATAACAAATGCGTAAATATCATTTGGCCAGTATATGATTAAGACTATTGATGGTATACTTAAATATTAATTTAATCATAGAAAAACAAATTTAGAAAATAAACATGCAAAAATTTACCACTTTAACTGGATTAGTAGTACCATTAGATCGTTCAAACATAGACACTGATGCCATAATTCCTAAACAATTTTTAAAATCTATTCATAGAACTGGGTTTGGACCTAATTTATTTGATGAATGGCGCTATTTAGATCATGGAGAACCTGGACAAAATTGTGCTAATCGACCGTTAAATAAAGACTTTATACTTAATCAGGAACGTTATCAAGGTGGTGAAATTTTACTAACTCGACATAATTTTGGTTGTGGTTCTAGTCGAGAACATGCGCCTTGGGCTTTACTTGATTATGGCTTCCAATCTGTAATAGCGTCTGGATTTGCTGATATTTTTTATAATAATTGCTTTAAAAATGGTATTTTACCAATTGTATTGGATAAACAAGAAATTGAAACTTTATTTCAAGCTGTAATAACAATTCCTAACTATAAATTAACTATAGACTTGTCAACTCAAATAATTAGTTCTGCAAATGGTGATAAATTCTCCTTTGATGTAGATAATTTTAGAAAACATTGTTTATTAAATGGTTTAGATGATATCGGTTTAACTTTACAACATGCTGATGCTATCAAATCTTATGAAAACCAACAAAAAAAACTGACTCCTTGGTTATTTTAGTTTTAAGAGTCATGAATAACTAAAGCAATGTAAATTGTATTATCTTTTTAAGAAAGTATGCAAAAGGAACTTTAATGAGTAAAACCATAGCAGTATTACCAGGTGATGGTATAGGCCCAGAAATTATAGCTGAGGCAGTAAAATTATTAGAGATTTTAAAACAATCTCATGGATTAAACATACAATTAGAAGAAGGCTTAATCGGTGGGGCTGCAATTGATGCAACTGGAAAACCATTACCAGATGAAACTTTAAAATTGGTAAAAAAATCTGATGCAGTGTTATTGGGAGCAGTTGGTGGAACTAAATGGGAACCATTGCCAATAGCGATTCGACCAGAAAAAGGTTTGTTAGGTTTACGTTCTGAACTTGGCTTATTTGCTAATCTAAGACCAGCAATTTTATTTCCTGAATTAGCCGATGCTTCAACTTTGAAACCGGATGTGGTAGCTGGTTTGGATATTTTGATTGTTAGAGAATTGACAGGTGGAATTTATTTTGGTAAACCACGTGGAGTTCGTAACTTAGACAATGGTGAACAACAAGGTTTTAATACTTTAGTGTATGATACTCACGAGATAGAAAGAATTGCTAAAGTTGGGTTTGAAAGTGCTATGCAACGTAAAAAACAATTATGCTCAATTGATAAGGCTAATGTTTTAGAAGCTACTGAGTTATGGCGAGAAATTGTTACTAAAATTGGTGAGGATTATCCAGAAGTAGAATTAACTCACATGTATGTTGATAATGCGGCCATGCAATTGGTCAGATATCCTAAGCAATTTGATGTTATGGTGACTAATAACATGTTTGGAGATATTTTATCTGATTTAGCTTCTCAGCTAACTGGTTCAATAGGCATGTTACCTTCGGCTTCACTAGATGCGAATGGTAAAGGTATGTATGAACCTATTCATGGTTCAGCACCTGATATTGCTGGGCAAAACAAGGCTAATCCATTGGCAACTATTTTATCAGTAGCTATGTTATTACGTTATAGCCTACAACAGACTGAATTAGCTAATAAAGTTGAAAGTGCAGTCAGTAAGGTTTTGCAAAATGGTTTACGAACCGCAGATATTCAACAAGCAGGAAAAACTATTGTAAATACTAGAGAAATGGGTGATGCAGTAATATCAGCATTAGATTAATCAAAAATTATCATTTTAGTAGGATGTTGTTAGGTAAAGCATCCTTAATACATTGAATAACAGACAAAATAATTTCTTAATATGCTGATGAAAAACCTAGCTATTAAATTCAATAAAACATAAATTTTCATATAAAATAGATTATTCATACATAACTAATTATTAAAATTAGAACTTTGAAGCTGAAAAAATATGATGGTAAAATAAGCTAATATTTATTAGCCATACTCAATTAAATTAAAAATAAGAATTTTAAGATGAAAAAATTTGATGTTGCAGTAGTTGGAGCAACTGGTGCTGTTGGTGAAACCATGCTCTCAATTTTAGAAGAACGAGATTTTCCAATCAATAATTTATATCCATTAGCTAGTGAACGTTCTGCTGGTAAAAGGATTCAATTTAAAGGCAAATCTGTAGTTGTTGGAGATTTAGAAAAATTTGATTTTTCCCAAGCCCAGATTGGTTTATTTTCACCTGGAGCTTCTGTATCAGCAATCTATGCTCCAAAAGCTGGTGAAGCTGGTTGTATTGTAATAGATAATACTTCACAATTTCGGCGTGATCCAGATATTCCGCTAATTGTACCAGAAGTAAATGCTCATGCAATCGCTAATTATAAACCTCGTAATATTATTGCTAATCCAAACTGTTCCACTATACAAATGTTGGTAGCTCTGAAACCAATTTATGATGCAGTAGGAATTGAACGTATTAACGTTGCAACCTATCAAGCTGTTTCTGGGACTGGTAAAAACGCTATTAAAGAATTAGCCGTTCAAACTGCAGAATTATTAAATGTTAAACCAATCACTCCAAAAGTATATCCAAAGCAGATTGCATTCAATGTATTACCTCAGATTGATGTTTTTATGGATAATGGTTATACCAAAGAAGAAATGAAAATGGTATGGGAAACCAAAAAGATTTTTGAAGATGAAGATATTTTAATCAATCCAACTACAGTTCGAGTTCCAGTTTTTTATGGTCATTCTGAAGCTGTGCATATTGAAACTAAAGAAAAAATAAGTACCGAACAAGCCAGAAAATTATTACAAAATGCTCCTGGAATAGTTTTAATTGACGAACATAAAGATGGTGGTTATCCTACAGCAGTTTCTGAGGCAGCTGGCAAAGACCCAGTATTTGTCGGACGAATTCGAGAAGATATTTCTCATCCTAGAGGTTTAAATTTGTGGGTAGTTGCCGATAATATTCGTAAAGGAGCTGCATTAAATAGTATTCAAATTGCAGAAATTTTGGTAAAAGACTATATTTGAGTTATACTTACAAATAATTTATAAAGTACATTCTAGAAATGATATGTAACATTATATATTTACTTATATAAGCATGAATGAAGAATTATGGTTAAACTGATAATTAAGTTATAACTATACTTAAAAACATGGTAGTTTTGAGCTTAAAACATAGATTATATTCTTCATTCATTATACCAATAAATAATAATTGCTAATTCTTAATTACCACTTTAAGGAATAACTATGCGTAAGTTTATAACATTTTTAAGTTTTATGATTGTGGCTTTAAATACTAATGCGTTAGGATTAAGCCATATTCAAGTATATTCAAAACTTAATGAACCTTTGAATTCTAAAATAAATATTTTATCTATTCCTAAAGGTAAATCTAATGTTGTTAAAGTAAATCTTGCATCAGCCAGAGCATTTCGACGAGCTGGATTAGATCGGCCATTTATCCTTACTAAGATAAATTTCACAGTTCGGAAAATTAATAAAACTTCTGCAGTAATTAATGTTTCCTCTCGACAATCAATAAAAGAGCCATTTCTTAATTTTTTAGTTGAGGTTAGTTGGCCTGGTGGTCGTATCTTACGTGAATACACAGTTTTATTAGATCCTCCATTATATAAACCAATTTCTGCTAAAAAATTAATCGTTCGGGATACCCAATTAGCAGTTAAACCGAAATATACTCCAATCCAAAATCGTATTAAACCTAAAAAACGTGTTACTAAAAAACGAGTTGTAAAAAAACGGATTACTAAAAAACGAGTCACACCTAAATCTGTTAAGAGTGGTTCATATACAGTATTTAAAAATGATACTCTATCACAAATAGCCCAGCGTACTCGTCCTAGAGGAGTTTCCTTAGATAAACAGATGCGGAAGATTTATCGAACTAATCCTAGAGCCTTTATCAATGGAAATAAGAATAGAATAAAACGTGGTAAGGTATTAAAAATACCTGATTGGGATGGTAAATTAACTAAAGATGAGTTGGCTCAAATTGCTCAAAATAGTAGAACTAATACTGAAATAACAACTAAAAATACTTCAAAAGCTCCTGAAAGCTCATTAGTTAAAGAAAGTATATCTAATAAAAGACTAAACACAGCTCCAAAATTACTACTTTCTACTCCTAAAACTGATGCAAAAGATACTAAGGAATTTAGAAGTCTTAGGCAAGAAGTTATTAATTTGACTGAAAAAAATTCTTCTATTGAATCTGAAAATAAGGTATTAAAAAAAGATATAGCAGCAACTAAAGGTTTAGTTACTAATATGAAACAGCAACTAGATGAAATGAATAATATGTTGCTAGCTTTCAAAAGTGAAGGATTTGCTAAATTACAATCTCAATTAGCTAAACAAGCCGAAGAAAATAAACGCCTAAAAAACCAGCTTGCTAATTTAAAAGAAGACTCTCCTAAGGTTATTGAAGATAATAAATTTACCTTTAAACCAACGGCTAGATTACCATCTCTTGATGAACATGATAAAACTATAGTTAAACCAGAACAAACAGTTGCTTCAGCCGAAACTATTACAGAATCTTCTGATGATGAATATAAAGTAGTTACTGACGAAGATCTTGCCAAAAATATTGAATCTGAATCAATTAATGCACCAGAAACATCTGGCAAAACTATTCGAGTTAAAAATATAGAATCTGATGAGCCAGATTTTATTACTATGCTTGATAAATTGGTAAAAGAAAATGTTACTGGTGGGTGGATAACCGTAATAGCTATTATTGGTGCTATTATTTTATTAATTATTATCCTAATTGTTGTAAAAAAACGGAAACCTAAATCTAACGAACCTGTTGAATGGAAAACTACAAAATTATCAGATGAAGAAATCGAAATCGAATTATCTCGTCTAGATGAAGAAAGTGAAACAAGTAACTTATCTGAATCAAATATTTTAGATGATATCGAAAAAACTACAAGTGGTGAAGATACAGATGCTAAATTTGAAGTTGATCCAAAATTTGATAAAGATTTGCGTGAAGAAGTTGCCCAATATACAGTTGCTGAAAAATATTCTCTAGCTGAAGATTTAATAGAATCTGCTATTAGAAAATATCCACATCATCATAAATATCGTTTAGAATTACTAGAAGTTTATGCTGATGCAAAGGAAATAGATAAGTTTGAAGAACAGGCTCAATTATTACATAACGAAATAGATGGAAAAGGGCCTTTATGGGATGAGACTTTAGAACTTTGGAAATATTTATCACCAAATAAAGAATTATCTATAACTAATACTGACACTAAAGATGATAATGGAAATAGTGGGAATGGAATGGTTGCCGCAGCAGCTGGAGTTGCAGTAGGAGCAGGAATTGCAGCAGTTGCACTTAGTGAAGATGATGAACCAGATGAAATTGATTTAAACAGTGAAGATGATATAGATGGTGGAGCAAGCTTAGATTTAGGAGATGATCTTGATCTGAATTTAGACAGTGAAACTGAAGAAGAATTAGACTTAAGTAATGATTCAAACGAAGAATTTGACCTTAATCTTGATTCTGAAAATGAACTTGATTTAGGTGATACTGATGACTCAATGGAAGAATTATCTTTAGAAGATGATGATGAACTTTCCTTAGATGATTTAGGTGATACCGATGACTCAATGGAAGAATTATCGTTAGAAGATGATGATGAACTTTCTTTGGATGATTTAGGTGATACTGATGACTCAATGGAAGAATTATCTTTAGATGATGATGAACTTTCTTTGGATGATTTGGGTGATACTGATGACTCAATGGAAGAACTATCATTAGAAGATGATGATGAACTTTCCTTAGATGATTTAGGTGATACTGACGATTCAATGGAAGAATTATCTTTAGAAGATGATGATGAACTTTCCTTAGATGATTTAGGTGATACCGATGACTCAATGGAAGAATTATCATTAGAAGATGATGATGAACTTTCCTT
>DAOUSL010000235.1 GCA_030627235.1 Thioploca sp. | reverse complement strand
TTGACAAATAATTCCCAAAATATTACAATCTACTTTGCACTTAGGCTAGGGAATCATGACCCGAACGAGTGGTAACCTACAGAACGCCACTCTGTTTAAGTGCTTTAAATAAAAGTTCTGTCTCAACCAACTGTAGAGGTTTCTTAAATGACAACCCAAAATTTAATCATTCGTGATTTTCATGGTACTACAATTCGTCAGCGTGCTGATGGCTACTTATGTGCGACCGATATGTGTCAGGCTACTGGTAAACGATTTGGTGATTACAAACGTCTTAAATCTACCAAAGAATATTTAAGTGCATTTTCGAGTGATGTGGGAATTCACACATCACTAATAATTCAAGTAATTAAAGGTGTTACAAAGAATATAACAGCACAAGACCAAGGTACTTGGATACATCCTAACGCTTCAATTCACTTAGCTATATGGTGTAGTCCTGACTTTTCCGTTATGGTAACCAAATGGACATTTGAACTTCTAACCACCGGTTCAGTATCACTTGATCCAAAATCAGAAATTATCCCATTCGCCCAAGCTAAATCTGATGAATTAACTAAACTTGGAATCATCGGCAATGCTAAACAAATAGCCCTCAACAACTCCATCAAACAACAGTTTGGATGTGATATATTGCAACTATTTGGCATAACATCCCACGTTGCTGAAATCCAACAAGCCTTACTGATTCCAACTCTCATAGCCAAACAAACTGGTTTAAAAGGTGCGAGACTAGTTAATGTAAAACTAATCGAATTTGGCTTGCAAACCAAACACTATGATAATAAAGATATTCTTTACTACCAGCTAACAGAAAAAGGTCTTAAATATGGTCAATATCAAGACTTCAGTACTGGCAAAACAACCCGTCGTAACATAAAATGGTATGAAAGTGTCTTAAAATTATTCCAACCACCATCCCCAGAAATATTCAAATTAGTATAATCATTCTTAAAATGGATTAGTCAGTATTTTTAGAGGTTTACTGATTAATCCACCAAGTTAGAATTTTTTAAATAATACTCACTGGAAGCAGAAAAATAATCTAAACTTTTGCTAAAAATATATAGCTGTATGGTTTTAAAATAGTTGAAATTACTACAATGAAAAATGGTTCATAGTTGGTTTTTATGAATATATTTACTTGTTAATAAAATAAGCAAAAAATATACCTGAAAGCATAATTCATATAACATTTTGTATTATATATAAAATACATAATATGATATTATTCCATAATTTGGAATTTTTCCAATAAATGGAATATTTTTCCAGAATATGGAATATATCTTGTTTCGTACCAACCAGAAATTAATAACTGGTGCAAAATTATATTAATTCAAATTACCCAAAGATTGAACATTCCCAAAATGCTCCACATCATACAACCTAACAACATCCCCTACCTGAGCGTGTAAAATTCCATTAATCAAAGCTTTCAAACCAACTAAATGATGGAAACGAACTACCCGATGTTTTTTATCAATTAATTGCTCTCTCTCAGCTTCCAACTTCTCATCATAAGAATCATGACAATCATAACCATTACACTCAAGCACCAGATTTAATTCCTTCACATAAAAATCAACTTTATACTTACCAATCATATAATTATGATGAAAACTAAACCCAGCAAAAATCTCCATCAACACCTGCTGCCACTCAATTTCACCTTTGGTATCCAATTTAGCCAAAGAACTTATGCTACCAAACATCTGCTCTTTCAAACCAATCCCAACAACACTATCCATCCCCAAAGCAATAGTTCCCACATCTTCCATCGAATAACCATTCATCCGTGAAGCCTTGGAACCCAAATTCTTTATAGTCTCACGATCCAATCGAATTGGCTCAATCTCATTACGCCGTTTACCAAGAAAGCTATTCAATGTACTCAAAGGAATATCAAGATAATCAGTAATATCTGTTTTAATAGCAATTTTCTCATTAACTGAACATTTTAAACCAGATTCCTTCATCAATTCAATAATATTGGTGTAACTCTTTTGAGCTGTTTTTCGGAGGTTTATTGGTAAACCACAAGCATCTTTCATAACCGCATACAAAGCAGTATCGGCAAGAGCAGCTAGTAAAAGTACACATTTTCGCCCAATGTGCATTTGGTTCTTTTGGAGAGCATTATGACCAATTGCCATAGCATATGCACGTATTATTGTTGATACAACTGTACTACTATAAACAACAATGCTTCTACCCTGATAAGGACTATTTTTAGCAGTCACTTTAACTAAAGTAGTGGCCATGCTAAAATCATTATTAATGAATGGCTTAACTGTTTTTGGAAGGCCAGTAGTAGCCATGCCCTGTAATGCCCTATGTCGTATTTCTAACAACTTGGCCAAACCCCGTTCACTCATAACCGGACTATCATCATTAAGTACATAGACATCACACTTAATTCCTGGAATAATTTCCACTTGACCATAATGTACAGCTTGTCTTTCTGTCATAATTGAATACCTATTTTAAAATAATGATTATCAACCAATTTTTCATCATAGTCAACTGACCAAGCTGGCATCTTAAATAGCACTTCTCCTTCCATCAGCTAATCCAACTAGCCAATATCTCGCACCAACTTGCCAGAAGTTAATAACTGGTGCAAAATTATATAGTAACTAAATATATTAAATAATATTAAAAGATAGATTGTAATAATTATAAAATATGTTATATTACATCTATGAAAGCCCAGAAAGTATTAAAGCTATTACAAATAACCAGACAAACTTTAACCAAATATGTTAAAGATGGAATTTTAGAAGTAGAAGTTTTAGGTAATGGTCGTTACAATTATGTAGATGAATCGGTTTATAAATTTCTCAATAAAGACATTAAAAGGAAAACGGTTATCTATGCAAGAGTTTCTACTAAAAAACAGAAAAATGACTTGAGTAATCAAGTTGAATTATTAAAAACTTATTGCTTTAGCAATGGTATTAAAATAAATGAAGTGTATCAAGATATTGCTTCTGGAATTTCTTTTGAGAAACGTCAAGATTTTTTTAATTTATTAGATGAAGTTATTAATCATAAGATAGATAAAGTGATTATAACTTACAAAGATAGATTGTCACGTGTTGAGTTCGGTTTATTCAAACATTTATTTGAAAATTTTGGAACAGAAATAATTGTTATTTCAGAAATCGGTTCTAAAACCCTTGATTCAAAAGAGGTTTTTGATGAAATTGTTTCTTTATTGCATTGTTATTCGATGAAACTTTATTCTTCAAGAAAACGAAATTTGATTAAGGAATTAATAGATGCAAGTGACTAGAGTTGAACGACATATTGTCGATATGAATCAACCATTAATTGATTTATCTTATGCCTCAAAAAATTTATATAACTGTGCCACATTTATTATGCGGCAAAATTTTATAAAAAATCATAAGATTATCAAATATGGAACCATGGATAAGATTATAAAACGTGATTATCCAGAGGTTTATAAAGGTCTGCCAGCCCAGTCCTCACAACAAGCATTAAGATTAATTGAGAAGAACTGGAAATCTTTTTTTAAATTAAACCAAGAATATAAGAAGAATCCAGATAAATTCAAGGGTAGACCTAAATTACCCAAGTATAAAGACAAAGAAAAGGGTTTGAACATTGTTATTTTTACTAACCAACAATGTAAATTAAGAGAGAATCAAATCCATTTTCCCAAAAAGGCTGGATTAAAAACACTAAATACCACCGTTGATAAACTTCAACAAGTGCGTATTATCCCAAAATATCAACATTTTGTGATTGAAGTTGTTTATAAAAAAGAGGTGTCAAATGATAAGTTAACTCATGATAATGTTTTAGGTATTGACCTTGGATTGAATAACTTAGCCACATTAGTCTCAAATCAACCAGATGTAAATCCTATGTTGATAAATGGCAAACCATTAAAATCCATAAATCAATATTTTAACAAGAAAAAAGCTAAACTGATGTCGTTTATTGGTGACAAAGGAACAAGTAATTCAATTGGCCTTTTATCAAAAAAACGCAATCAAAAAATAGATGATTACCTGCATAAAGCTAGTAGAAACATTATTGATTATGCAGTAGAAACTAGTAGTGGTTTAATTATTATAGGTGAAAACAAGCACTGGAAACAGGAAATCAATATTGGTAAAAAGAACAACCAAAATTTTGTTTCGATCCCTTATGATAAATTCAAAGCGATGATTTCATATAAAGCCGAAGAATTTGGTATTGATGTTGTTTTTACTGAAGAATCCTATACATCCAAATCAAGTCATTTAGACAATGACCCATTGCCAGTTTATACAGAAGGTGAATCGCATAAATTTACTGGTAAGCGTATCAGTAGAGGTTTGTATCAATGGTCAAAGGGTATTATCAATGCTGATTTAAATGGTGCTATAGGTATCATTAAAAAAGTAGTTCCAGAAGCTCTTGATTCGCTCATAGAGATACGGAATAGAGGTGCTGGGTTCGCACCATTTAAGGTTGTGAATATATTTTAATAATATTCTTTCATATATCTTAATAAAGGTTAATATTAACCGAACCTTATCAATCTAATTTCTAATAGAAGTCAATAGAAAAACTGCTAATTTGCCAGATGTTTGTCAGATTGTTAAATCTGGAGCATTGCATTTAACAAAACGTTAAATCATTATTTAAATATATAATAATTCCATTGACAAATAATTCCCAAAATATTACAATCTACTTTGCACTTAGGCTAGGGAATCATGACCCGAACGAGTGGTAACCTACAGAACGCCACTCTGTTTAAGTGCTTTAAATAAAAGTTCTGTCTCAAC
>DAOUSL010000369.1 GCA_030627235.1 Thioploca sp. | reverse complement strand
TTTTGATTTGTTCTATCGATTTTAAGGTGTATTACGTCCCCCATTTTAGTCTCCTGTTTTATTTAAATAATCCATCACTTTTTATTATATATGCTGGAGATTTAAGTATTATTTGTCTTATTTAACATCGCTGAACTATTATTATATATAATCTATTATTTAAGGTATATGTTAATAATATTAGAGCATACTATGCTATATCAATTTATAATAAATATCAAGTAATATTTTATTATAAATTAATATTTAAATATTATTATTTATTTTTTATATTAAATGGTTACTTTAATATAAAATCATTTGGTACTGCCCAATATAAAGTATATTTAAATTATAAAAATATAATATTATTGTTAAGCAAGTTTACTTCCAATCATTATTTGACTACTGGCTAAACCGTGGGTGGCGAATTATTGAGCATAGACCCAGTAAATAGGTAGCTGCGGGCGTGTAACAGATGCTATTTGAGCAGGGTAAGCAATAGCCTTAACCTTTCTTCCTTTATCAGAAAATACTTTTAACACTAACAAAACTTGGACACGTCCACGTTTTGTAGGCATAATTTTATTATAGGAATAGTTTATTTTTACCTATCTCATAAAATAATATCAGGGTTAAATAAAGAACTATTTTATTTAAGGAATAATGAGGGATTAGCTTCTAACTAGAAACCTATTGGTACTATTTTTATTCTGAGATATATAGATTAAGTAACTGGGTGAGTATCATGAATGACTGTTATAAGCTATTAAACAGGGTAGTGCGTTTATGAAATAAATATTTTTAATGGAAGTTACATTAAAGCGATGACAATATATCAACTCCTGTCTAAATATCCTTTCTTAATTTTTTGTCGTGCAATTGTTTGCCGCGCTAAATTCGCTTCATTTTCTGTCGCAAACCATTCTTTTCTGACGGTACCAGGCGAACCAATACGCCCCCATTCACGGACTAATGACCAGTCATCAAACAGCGTGGGCAACACGAACATTTGATAGAATCGGTGCTTGTTTTCGGAATCTTGATGAAACTCTAAATAGATCTGGTTCATAGCTCGTAACCTCGCTAAGTTTGTATATCTTGTTGAGTCGTATTGTTATTATTTTTGCCCCATTATTTGCATTAAATGCGTGTTAAAAGCGGCTTGATCTTTTTCACTCAATTGACCTAAAGTGCCTCTTATTAAACGATGATCTAAGGTAAATAATTTAAGACGAATTAAAGAAGCAACGGGTAACCCGGCTGCTTGAATATCGGTAATCACGGTATCCAGTGGCCAGTCTGATTGCTTAGCCGAGGTAATCATCGCCATAACACTATGCTCGATCTTATTATTAAAAGACTCAGCGCTGGAAATAATTAAAGCCGGTCTATTTTTTGTGGCCAGTTTGTCGGTAAAAGGAAACGGCACTTTCACAATATCAAATTGCTTATAAATCACGATAAGCGTCCTCATCTTCTGCACTGTTCCATTCAGATAACGTGCCACTTAATGCGCTGATGTAATCAATATCCAGAGGACTGACTTTACGCACGGAGACGCTGCCATCCGGTTTTGAATCCCATGAAAGCATGTCGCCCGCTTTTAAATGGAGGCTTTCCCGAATTTGGATAGGAA
>DAOUSL010000363.1 GCA_030627235.1 Thioploca sp. | reverse complement strand
TTAAGCTTTCTATTACATATTCCATTTAAATAGAAAACTCCATACGTAGGATGTGGTGAGGTACGAACCGCATCAATCGCGAAAGATGCGGTTCACTTTGTTCAGCACATCCTACAGGATTTTCAGCTAGTGAAAATAGGCTTTATTAATATGGGAAATGTAATACATTAGCATTCAACTTTCAGATATGATTAATCCGTCTGCCTTAATCATTACCAAATAAATCACGCGTATAAACCTTATCTTCTACATCAGTAATATCATCTGATAAACGATTGGCAATAATAACATCAGCCCGTTGCTTAAAATCACTTAAATCAGAAATCACTTTAGAGCGAAAAAATTCCGCTTCTTTTAATTCAGGCTCATAAATAACCACCTCAATTCCTTTTGCTTTTATCCGCTTCATTACCCCTTGTATCGCAGAAGAACGAAAATTATCCGAACCACTTTTCATTACTAAACGATAAATACCCACAACATTTGGATTACGCTTGATTATCGCGTCTGCAATAAAATCTTTACGCGTACTATTTGCATCCACAATTGCTGCAATCAAACTATTAGGCACGCTTTCGTAATTGGCTCTAAGCTGCTTAGTATCTTTAGGTAAACAATACCCCCCATAACCAAACGAAGGATTATTATAATGATTACCAATACGCGGATCTAAGCCCACGCCTTGAATAATCTGCTTACTATTTAAACCATGTGCTTCAGCATAACTATCTAACTCATTAAAATAGGCAACCCGCATAGCCAAATAGGTATTAGAAAATAACTTAACAGCTTCCGCCTCAGTAGAATCGGTAAACAGCACATCAATATTCTCTTTAACCGCGCCTTCTACTAATAAATCAGCAAACTGCTTAGCCCTTGCTGAGTCCTCACCGATAATAATACGAGAAGGATGTAAATTATCATGCAGCGCTCGCCCTTCTCTTAAAAACTCAGGGGAAAATATAATATTATCAGTGGCAAACTCTTGGCTGATTTTAGCTGTATAGCCCACAGGTACGGTTGATTTAATCACCATAACCGCTTGCGGGTTAATCGCTAAAACATCTTTAATAACCGACTCAATCGAGCTCGTATTAAAATAATTCGTTTCAGCATCATAATCAGTAGGCGTTGCGATAATAACAAAATCCGCCCCCGTATAAGCCAGCTCTTTATCTAAAGTTGCCGTAAAATTAAGTGCTTTATTCTGTAAAAAATCTTCAATTTCCGCATCAATAATTGGCGACTTTTTATTATTAAGCCCCTCTATTTTTTCCTTGATAATATCTAACGCGACAACTTCATTATGCTGTGCCAATAACATCGCGTTAGAAAGCCCCACATACCCTGTACCTGCAATTGCTATTTTCATAATTTTAATTTACTTGTAAATAATTCTATAAATGCTTTTGATAACATCCACAAACCCAAAAAGAATGCCCCTAGTAATTACTCATTGGACTCATAAACATTCACGCCAACACGATCAATATGCTCAACTAAGTCAACATTACTTAACTGTCTGTATTGAGATAAATCCACGCTATAAGGCAAATACAAATCATCAATTTCATCTTCAACCTGCATCAACTCATAAAAAGACATTACTTGCCCCTTAATCGTCAAATCAATATCAGAACCTACTCTATAATTACCTTTTGCACGTGAACCATAAAT
>DAOUSL010000223.1 GCA_030627235.1 Thioploca sp. | reverse complement strand
GTGTTATCAAAGTTTCCACAGCTGAAAAAAGTGTATTGGGGAAGACACTTTTGGGACAGAGGATATTTTGTTCGTAGTAGTGGCAACGTAACTGATGAAATTATCAAACATTATATTGAAACACAGTCTCATGATGACAATGATGATTTTTCAATTTGTTGAGTTCTTTAGTAATCTTTAGATTATACTTTTATAATTGCAAATAGATAATTTAGATAGTTCATAATTTGTCCTAATAGTAATTTACTAGTTGGTAATAAGCATTCCATTGTTCATCATTTAAACCTTCGAATTTGCCTGCCATAAGTTTTTTCCTCTATTAAATTTTATTTTTTTGACATTATATCATTTGTTAGTAAGATAGATTTATTAGTCGGCAATAAAAACCCACATTCCACCTAATGAATAATATAGTTCTTAATTTTTGATTAATATTAAATAAAAAAACTAATGATATAATAAAACTATTACAAATAATAATTTGGAAAATATATGAGTGAAATGGAAGTTGCAAGAGATGAAGAGGGTTATTTGGTTAATCCTGAAACTTGGACTAAAGAAATTGCTATACAGTTAGCTCAAGAAGAACCATTAGAACTTAATGAGGAATGTTGGGTAGTAATAGATTTTATCAGAAATTATTATGCCGAACGCAAAATTGTAGTTGATATTCGTCATGTAGTTAAACATTTAGCTAATGAACGAGGCTATGATAAAAAACAAGCCAGAAATCAAATATTTAAATTATTTCCATATGGTTATGTTAAACAGGCTTGTAAAATAGCTGGAATGAAACGTCCTAGAGGGTGGAGTTCTGGTTAAAATATCCAATACTCTATGATTATAAACTCTTAATTGATATAATTTAAAAAATGGCTCGGATTCTTCATTTAGGTAAATATTTTCCTCCTTTCGCTGGTGGTATAGAAAATTTTATGGCTGATTTAATATCGGCTCAAACTAAGTTAGGCGATGAGGTTACTGCTATAGTGCATGATCACGAGTCACAATTAGCTAAATTTTTCCAGCCAATTCAAGCAGAAAATAATATCTACCGTACACCAAGTTATGGTCGTGTATTATATGCCCCGATTAGCCCTCATTTCCCATTTTGGCTTAACCGTGTATTAAAAGAATTTCAACCACAGATATTACACCTACATCTACCTAATACTTCAGCTTTTTTTGCGTTAACTCTACCTCAGGCAAGACGTATTCCTTGGGTTATTCACTGGCATTCTGACGTGGTTTCAACTGTAAATAAAAAACTTGCAATTGCTTACCATGTTTATCGTCCTTTTGAACAGCTTTTATTGAAACATACTCATACTATCATAGCCACTTCCCCACCATATTTAGAATCTAGTATTGCATTACAAACGTATAAACATAAATGTAAAGTAATTCCATTAGGGATAGATAAAACTAGATTACCAGAATCTACAGCAACTGTTTGGGCTGAACAACAATGGCAAACCAATAAAACAAGATTACTTAGTATAGGACGATTAACCTATTATAAAGGCCATGAGGCATTGATTAAGGCCGTAGCTAAAATAGATAATGCTCAACTTATTATTATTGGAAAAGGTGAATTACAAGCTAATTTAACTAAATTGATTACCAAATTAAAGTTACAACATAAAGTTAAGTTATTTGGTTATTGTGATAATCAACAATTAATAGCATTATTAGATAGTTGTGATTGTTTTTGTTTGTCTTCATTGGAACGTACAGAGGCTTTTGGAGTAGTATTATTAGAAGCTATGCGTTACGCAAAACCTATTGTAGTTAAAGAAATAGCTGGTTCTGGAGTTACTTGGGTGGTTAAAGACGCTGGATTAATAGTCTCACAATCGGATTCTTTAGCCAATACCTTGCAAAAAATATCTAATGATAAAGATTTGCGGGAAAATTTAGGTAAAATCGGCCAAAAACGTTTTGAACAAATGTTTGATATTAAAAATGTTGCTAGAGAAATATCTGAGTTATATGAAGCAATTTTTTGTGTAAGATAAAAATATAACTTTGTTAACTTCCTCTTCACTAGACAACTAAAATCATTGGAATTCTAGCATATTTGCTAATTTTTGATCGTTGCTTTATAATTAAACGATTTTGATACAGGTTTTGGAAGACCTATGTGTCATCCAGATTTACGAGTTCGGCAGTTTTAGAACTGTCATTCTTTTCACTTCGAGAGATGGTATTCACCATATAAAAAATAATGCTAACGATTGAAATAGATGGCAAATCCTATCAAGCTCAAGCCGGTCAGACGCTAATTGAAGTTACAGAAGCCAATGGAATTGATGTTCCACGCTTTTGTTATCACAAGAAACTTTCAATAGCAGCTAGTTGCCGAATGTGCTTGGTTGAAGTAGAAAAAGCCCCTAAACCTATGCCCGCTTGTGCTACTCCTGTAATGGATGGCATGAAAGTCTTTACCCGCTCTACTAAAGCACTTGCTGCTCAAAAAGCGGTTATGGAATTCCTGTTAATTAATCACCCTTTGGATTGCCCAATTTGTGATCAGGGTGGCGAGTGTGAACTACAGGATATTGCGGTTGGTTACGGGAACGACATTTCCAATTATCAAGAAGATAAACGGGTTGTTATTAGTAAGAATTTAGGGCCATTGATTGCAACAGAAATGACTCGTTGTATTCATTGTACTCGCTGTGTACGATTTAGTAAGGAAATCAGTGGTGTTCCTGAAATGGGCGATCCTGGACGTGGCGAACATATGGAAATTGGAACTTATGTGGAGAAAAATATTACTTCAGAATTGTCTGGTAATATGATCGACATATGTCCAGTTGGAGCTTTGACTTCTAAACCGTTCCGTTTTTCCGCCAGATCCTGGGAAATGCAACAGCATAATACTATCGCTCCCCACG
Source organism: Thioploca sp. (assembly GCA_030627235.1). Taxonomy (GTDB): domain Bacteria; phylum Pseudomonadota; class Gammaproteobacteria; order Beggiatoales; family Beggiatoaceae; genus DRQV01. The sequence continues at coordinate 2,437 of DAOUSL010000223.1, read as the reverse complement.
ATTCAGTAGGTTCTAATATTGCGGTGCATACTAGGCGGAATCAAGTTCTGCGAGTAGTTCCGAGAGAAAATGAAGCAATTAATGAAATTTGGATTTCAGATCGAGATCGGTTTAGTTATGAAGGTTTAGCTGCTGACGATCGTGTGACCAGTCCAATGATTAAAAAAGATGGAACTTGGGAAAAGGTTCATTGGGATACCGCTTTAGCTTATGCAGTTGATAATCTTAAAAAAATTGATAGTAAATCTATTGGTACATTGGCTTCACCGACTGCTACTATAGAAGAACTATTTTTATTACAAAAACTAATGCGTGGTATTGGTAGTAATAATATTGACCATAGATTGCGGCAAATCGATTTTAGTGATCAAGAGCAAGCTCCATTATTTCCTTATTTAGGTCAAGCGATTACCGATTTAGAAACTTGTGATTCAGCTTTATTAATTGGTACACATCTGCGGAAAGAGCAACCAATTTTAAATCATAGATTACGGAAAGCAGGAGCTAAAATAGCTGTTTTCAATCCGATTGATTATGAATTTAACTTTCCAATTGCGGCTAAAATGATTGTAGCTCCAAACAATTGGGTAAATAATTTAGCTGGGATTGCGAAGGCTTTATTGGGTAATGGCCTAATTCCAGCCACTATGCAAAAATTGTTAGCTGATGTTACGTTTGATATTGAGCAACAAACAATTGCTAAAGTTTTACAGACTGGGGAAAAAAGGACGGTATTGTTAGGTAATTTAGCTACTTCCCATCCACAATTTGCTACTATTCGAGCTTTAGCCGCTACTATTGCTAAGTTGAGTGGAGCTAGATTAGGTTATTTACCAGAAGCTAATAATACTGCTGGAGCATGGTTAGCAGGGGTTTTGCCGCATCGACAAGCTGGTGGAGAAGTTGTTGCTGAAGCTGGTTTAGATGCTAATGCAATGTTGACCCAGAATTTGAAAGCTTATATGTTGCTGGGATTAGAACCTGAATTGGATAGTTGTACCAGTTCTTTGGCAAGTTTGGAACAAGCTGATTTTGTAGTGTCATTGACCGCTTATAAGACTGATGCGATAGAGAATTATGCTGATGTGATTTTGCCAATTTCTTTGTTTACCGAGACCAGTGGTACTTATGTAAATGCTGAAGGTTTGTGGCAAAGTTTTGGTGGTGTGGTTAATCCTACTGGAAGCACTCGACCAGCTTGGAAAATATTGCGAGTATTAGGTAATCTGTTTGATTTAGCTGGATTTGATTATATTTCTTCGGAACAAGTCCGGGATGAAGTACAGGCTTTAGTTGGAGATAAAAAACCTAATAATTCTGCTGGTTGGCAAATTCCTACTAGTTTGGATAATATGGCTAGTGATGGTTTGCAACGTATTACCGAGATGCCGATTTATTCTGGGGATGCTTTGGTACGTCGGGCTACTGCTTTACAGGATACGCTTGATGCTGACGTGGCCGGTGTGCATGTTAATCCTACAGTTGCGAAGCAGTTTAATGATTCGGAGCAAGTGCAAGTTAATGGTATAAGTTTACCGTTAGTGCTTGATGAACGAGTTCCAGATGGTTGTGCATTGATTTATGCTGGGCAGAATGTTGGAGCTTGGCATGAGAATGTTGATGTGAGTTAATTTTTTTGAACAAGATTTAATAGATTTGAAGATTAATAGGATTTTAAAATCTTGTCTATCTTTTAATCTGTGTAATCTTGTTCAAAAATTTATAAAATATAATTTTTACTATATAATAATTACTTTACAAAGAGGTTTAGAAAAAATGAGATTAATATATTTTACGTTTTTACTAATTTATAGTTCTCAAGTTTTTGCATATTTAGATCCAGGTTCTGCAAGTTTAATAATTCAAGGATTAATTGCAGCAGTAGCATTTGGAATAACAACTATTTCATTTTATTGGTCGAAATTAAAATCTTTTTTTGGTTTTAAACCTAGTGATAAAAAAAATGAAAAAGAAGAGAATGAATCATAAATATATATAATAGTAATTAAATATCTCTCTTTAAAATAACTTTATTGGAGAGAATGTAATATAAACAATTATTTATTAAATCGAGGGTTATTTTGACTATCAAGAGAATATCCGGTTCATATCGTGATCCAAATGGACAAGTATATATTGATGAAAACAATAAGATATACAGAACCATAAACCAGTCTATGGCTCAAACATATGAAAAAATGAAGACAGATGGTATTATTAATGCCAGTATTGATGCTAACTTTCTAATTTTTACTCAAGAAATATCTTCAGAAGAATTACAACAACAATTTAATAGTTCTTATATACTTCAGCATGAAAAAATACCTTATATTACTTATCCATCGCTGCGAGACATGGAGAGGCAAGCCGAAGTCGAGTAGTCCGTGACTAGCCGAGGTTCAAAAATATGAAGAAACAGTTAAAGCGTAGCGGCGTT
>DAOUSL010000420.1 GCA_030627235.1 Thioploca sp. | reverse complement strand
ATGACAACCATCGTTATTATAATCAGAAAGAAGAAAAACAACGAGAAAAATTACTTAATCAGAATTACACTATAATCCGTTTCCACCACAAGATAACTCCAGAACAACTATTCAACGGAATCCTAAAAGCTAAAATGGGTAAAACAATAAAACTCTATGATATTGAACCTATTAACTATGAAAGTTTAAGTACATAATTATAGTATTTTCCACGCATATATCTCTCTACACAACCATTCCTAACTTGACATCAATTATAAGGAAAGAATATAATCATTCCCTGACATTAAAATCTGACAAAACCATGAAAGAACCAAAAGCCGTATATTATGGCAAAGTAGAATTAATCCCAGGAATAATTTGTGATGGATATGTGCTAGATGATGGCACAGCATGTCTTAGTGAACGTGGAACTGCTGACCTTTTGGGAATACATCATAAATCTTTACAGATCATGGCGGGTAACTAGCCTCCAAAAACACTTAAATCATTCATTAATAAAGATTTAAGCATGGCGGTTAAAATAGTAGAAGTTGTTGCTAAAAATAGTCCTTATAAATGACAGAAAATTTTATTGGTTCTTTTGCTCTTGCAAATAATACATTACGCCAAAATTAAAAACATATTGGTGACCGATGTGCAACTCGTAAGATGTATAAGAGAAACATAATACACCGTATTTTAAAATATATACTAACTAAAATGTTTACGGTGCAATGACGTTATGGGTATATCCCACGTACCTTTCCCAACTTGACATCAATCACAACCAATAATATAATCATTCCCTGACATTAAAATCTGACAAAACCATGAAAGAACCAAAAGCCGTATATTATGGAAAAGTAGAATTAATCCCAGGAATAATTTGTGATGGATATGTGCTAGATGATGGCACAGCTGTTATGAGTTTACGTGGGATAGCAAAATTATTAGATATGGATCATGCAGCCTTAGTTCGCGTGGTGACTAACGGATTCCCAAATACACTTAAACCTTTTATTGATAAGGGTTTGAGCGTGGTGACTAACTCAGTAGAAGTCATTGCTAATAATAGTCCTCATAAAGGAAGACATATTGTTGTTTGTACTACTGAAACGATTGAAATATTGATTTCTGCATATGCTTTAGCACTAGCAAAACGTAAATTACGTAAAAACCAACTACATGTTGGGGAAAGATGTATTGTTTTATTAAAAGCTTTGGTTAGAACTATTCTAGAAACCGCCATAAAACAAGCCTGTGGTCTAAATCCCAATATCCTAGAAGCAGCCCAAAAAAGCTATGCTGATATTGCTAAGCTAATGAGAGACACTGGT
>DAOUSL010000338.1 GCA_030627235.1 Thioploca sp. | reverse complement strand
GCTTTGTGTGGAGTCGCCCTATGAGACCGGACGCGTCAGGGCAATTATAATTATTTCGCTGAAAAATTGATTAGTTCACGGAATAAGGACGTTCCGTGAACATCATGAAATTTCTGCGAAACTCCTTTAAGGTTTTAATATTGTTCCCAAACTCTAGTTTGGTAACAAAATGTTCTAAAAGCTCTGCTTTGAATTGGTATAATGTTGGTATTTTAAGGTAATTGGAAGACGAAGCGAAGCTTCTTGGCAGTGTGTTACTAAACTGGAGTTTGGGGATGGTGGATAAGTTATTTATAGTTTAAGTACTTTTACGTCATATTGCGGTATAAAACTATCTTTTGTAACGAGTATTAGTTTCTCAATTATAGCCTGAGCAATCAACATACGATCAAATGGGTCTTTATGAATATAAGGTAATTGTCCGGCAAGTTGTGAATGTTTAAAATTTATATCCAATGGAGTAAAACGATGTTGCTTGATTTCCTCCATTAAATTATCAGGTGCTTGAAGTTTACCAATTGATTTTTTAATACTGATTTCCCAAGCAGAAACAGAGCTAACAAATACAAGATTTTTTCCATCAATAATAATATCTCGGACATTTCCTGTTAGTTGTGAATTGTTTTCTAACGCCCAAATTAGAATGTGAGTATCAAGTAATAAATTCATTATTTATCAGGAAAATTATAAAAACTATCAACAATTTCTTCGCATGGTTCATCGAAATCTGGAGCAATTTGTACTTTATTTTCCCAGCTTCCTCCTAATTTGCGTGGTGTGGTATTTTCTAAATATGCTGATAAGACAGCAATTGGTTTACCAGCCTTACTAATAATAATTGGCTTATTATTTTCTTGTACCAATTTGATTAGATGAGATAAATTAGCTTTTGCTTCAGAGATATTTGTGATTTGCATGATTTAAACTCTTTAATTTTACTAACAGTCTGCTCTTAGTTAGTTTAATTGTCAATAAGGAATATATCAATATGATTTTGAATAAAGCAAATAGCTTTCTTGGCAGTGCGTTACCAAACTGGAGTTTGGGAACAATAAAGCATTGACACCAAAAATAATTTTAAATCTGAGTTTTACATCTTACAATTAATGCTCCAATCGGAGTTATTAATACTGCTACCACAAACCATATAGCAAAGTCGAATTGTTTAAATTTGATAAAAGCAATTTTTGAATTTACAACTATTTGACCTGAATATGCTAACTCAATCAAATAGGATTCAGATTTTTGTTTTCCATTGTAAAGAAGTTCTAAGTATTCTATGGAATTATATTTACAAGCATGGCCAAAATATAAAAAATTATCATCTTTATTTTTTTCTTCACAAGAAACCCAAGGTGTACTTAACTTGGAACAAAAGATAATATAGATATCAACAGAGAAATGCCAAGTAATATTGTACAAAAGTAAAGATAGTATTCCACATATTTATCTATTTCTTTATCTTTTGAGTTGATTTATTTCAGTTTTATAGGATTTTAACTCAATAATAGCGATAGCCTTATCGTCTTGCAAAATTGCTCCATCAGCTTTCTTGTCATCTGTCTGATTTTTAAATTCCCGCACTAAATTAAAATTAGCATCAGGTTTTAGAGTATAACCAAACACATTAATAAAAATATCTCGTAAAAAACCATCTTGATATTCCTCTTCTTTCAGAGTTTTAATCAATTGGATTTTATCAAAATTGTAAATATTTTTAAACTTTTGAAAAATCGCATCAAGCTGGTCAAAATTAGCTAGATGCTTTTGGATTATAGATTTTTGGAAGATTTGTATAATTTAATATTACTAAGTTTCACATGGATTATAGAATTTTTCGATTGGATAAAGCAATATAAGTAATTGGTAGTGTTATAGATGTAATGCCAAGATAAATTATATTAAGATAAACATTTATTATAATGATGAATAAAAGAATCCCTACCCAAATTGCTCCAATATGGTTTACTAATTTTTTTGAAAAGGAAAGAGTTTTTCTCACAAGACGTGCAATACGT
>DAOUSL010000464.1 GCA_030627235.1 Thioploca sp. | reverse complement strand
ATGACAATAAAGAGTACCAAAAAATGTTAGCTAAACAATATCGGGAGTAATTATGACACGTAAACTAGTATTTTTAATTTTAGTTTTTCTGCCCAGCATTTCACCGGGATTTGCTGGAAGTGCTGTATCTTTGTTAGATGATTTGTATAGATTAACTTCTGTTACAGTTAAAGTTACCAAAACAGAATTTACTAAACAATTATGGAAAAATCCGTATAGAATACAATCTTTTGTTGGTTTATCCAGCCATAGTAAAATGGTGCTATATACACATTTAGCAGTCGAAAATAAAACTGTTTCTATTACAAAGCAAACATATTACATTAACAAATTTAACCAAATTCAAAATGGAGATGATCTTTTAATCAAATCTATCATGAATAAGAATAACTTGGATAATGTGTTAAAAGATGAATTGTATTTTGTTAAATTAAAAAGTTTACTATCTGAAGCAACAGACACCATAAACAGAATTAAAAATGGCGAATTGCATCCTTTTCCCAAGAAAGATGGTAGTATATTCAAAAATAGGGAAGGTAAATTACCAAAAAAAGACAATGATTATTACAAAGAATATACTGTAAAAACACCAGGAGTTAATGATCGTGGTGCAAGAAGGATTATAACTGGTAAGAATGGAGAATATTATTATACAGATGACCATTATCGAACATTTGCGAAAATTGAAGGAAACTGAATGAGTCCTGCTCATATAAAAAACCTTACCGTACAGGTTTCCAATAAACTATCCCCTATTATATCTAATTCTTTTTTGATTGATGGAAAGGTGATAATAAACAAGGAATCTTTTTTTAAAGAATTTTCTAAAAAATTAAAGTTTCCAGAATATTTTGGTGAAAATTGGGACGGCTTCTATGATTGCATAACAGACCTTTCATGGATTAAAGAAGAAGTGATTATTTAATAATTTATGAAAACTCTTTTAACTTTCAATCAAATGATTCGGAAAATTGGAAAACCGCCAATGGTATATTGTTTGAAGCTGTGGATT
>DAOUSL010000450.1 GCA_030627235.1 Thioploca sp. | reverse complement strand
AGCATCAATGTGGAATGGGTCATGAGTTTCTAAATTTGCTGTATAAACTCCAGTAGGTGGTGTTATAACACTGGATAGTGGAATTGGCCATTCTCCCATAATCATATGTTCTGTAACTACCATTGGCATGACGGCGTTATCGTTATAAAGGGTAAATGATTCCATCAATTGGGCTTGTACTTCTATGTCGTCGCATTCATTAGCTGGTGGAGGTTCAATATCACTTCCTCCACCTATAAGCGTATACTCTTCAAGGTGAAACTACCAACCACAATTCCAGGAGGTAGAATAATTACTTCTTCTACATCTAAGTTTGGAATGTGTAAAATCCCTCCTTTATAGGTGTAAGTAGCATGACATTCTGATTCTTCTGATGCTATTTCTATGATTCCGATGTTATCTGGAACTATTTTGAAATCATTGACTCCTTCTAGTAAAGATAGTTCTATATGTGCGACTGCCATTTCACCAGTTGGCAGTTGGGTGATAGGGTCGATCATTTTAATATCCAAAAATGGGATAGTTAGTATTTGGGTATCTGTGATATATTCGGCATGTTGTGATGTATCACATTCTGCATATGCACCTGCTGTTGATAATAGTATTGGTAGTAATATTAGGCAGTTTTGGTACTTGTTCATGGTAATTCTCCATTAATTTGAAATCTAAACCTAGGTTTTATAAACTCTGGAAGGTTAAACACCTCTTCCCCAACCTTCCAGCGTCTTAAAGACCTGGAAGGTTTTTAAGTTAAGGTAAATCAAAACCTTCCAGTTTTTTATAAACTATGGAAAATTTAAAAAGAAGTTAGATGTTGAATTTTAACTTCATCAAATTGTTCATGGTATTTAACAAATGAGTTAAGAACACCAAACCAACCCATAATTTGTTTATTATCTATACGACTGTTCTTCTGTTGATAGATAGTTTGATAAGAAGAGTATGGATAATTCTTATAATCATCAGTAAATCCATGTTTTTGTGGGTTTCGATGGATATAGCTAATTATAGCAATTCCCGAATAGTAGTGACCCAAAATTAAAGACAATGTATAAAGTAATTACGAGCATCAGAAGAAGTGATAATATTAAGAGAATCAGCACAGATATAAATGTTCCTT
>DAOUSL010000076.1 GCA_030627235.1 Thioploca sp. | reverse complement strand
GAATTTGTTATTCTTTAATCCTCTTAAACCAAAAAACTTATTTAACGAATAGTTGACTTACACTACGAATAACCCAACTTACAAATTTACTTCCTCATCATTTATATTGGAGAACTTGAAATAATGAAAGATTTTTTAATAGCACCTTCTATTTTATCCGCAGATTTCGCTCGTTTAGGAGAAGAAGTTAATAATGTATTAGAATCTGGAGCAGATATTGTCCATTTTGACGTGATGGATAATCATTATGTGCCAAACTTGACTATTGGACCTTTGATTTGTGATGCTTTGCGTAAACACGGAATCACTGCTCCAATTGATGTACATTTGATGGTTAAACCAGTGGACAGCATTATTCCAGATTTTGCTAAAGCCGGTGCTACTTATATCACTTTTCATCCAGAAGCTAGTGAACATGTTGACCGCACTTTACAGTTAATCAAATCATTGGGTTGTAAAGCTGGTTTAGTGTTTAATCCAGCAACTCCATTGGATTACCTTAAGCATGTAATGGATAAAATTGATATGGTATTACTAATGTCAGTGAATCCAGGTTTTGGTGGACAGTCTTTCATTCCAAATACTTTGGATAAATTGAAAGAAGCTCGTAAAATCATCGATGCTAGTGGTCGTAAAGATATACGCTTAGAAGTCGATGGTGGAGTAAAAATTGATAATATTAAAGAAATTGCTCAAGCTGGTGCAGATACTTTTGTAGCAGGTTCAGCTATATTTAATACTCCTGATTATAAGGCAACTATTGACGCAATGCGTTCCGAATTAGCACAGGCTAAATAAATGAGCTTAAATAAACCAGAATTAGTTTTAATTGATTTAGATGGAACAATGGTAGATACTGCGGCTGATTTAGCTTATGCAACTAATGGTATGCTGTCAAAATTAAATCTACCTCAACAGAATGAAATTAAAGTTCGGACTTGGGTTGGTAATGGAGTTAAAACTTTAGTTGCCAGAGCCTTAGAAGATAGAATGAATCCAAATCCAGAACCTGAATTACTGGAACAAGCCTTAGATATATTTGATATATTATATGCTTCAGTAAATGGAACTTACAGTCAACCATATGCTGGAGTAATTGAAGGTTTAGATTGGATAAAATCCCAAAATATTAATTTGGCTTGCATTACTAATAAGGCAGAAAAATTTACTTTGCCATTATTAAAAGAAAAAGGGCTGGAAGATTACTTTAGTATAGTTATCAGCGGTGATAGCTTACCAAAAAAGAAACCTGATCCAATGCCTTTACTACATGCAGCCAAACATTTTAATGTTGATCCACATAAATCTTTGATGATTGGTGATTCTACTAATGATGTGAAAGCCGCTCGAGCTGCCGGATTTGAAATCCTATGTGTTACTTATGGCTATAATCATGGGCAAGATATTCGGTTATCAAATCCAGATGCAATTTTAGATTCATTGGAAGAAATTGGTAAATTGTTTTAAGATATTAGTACCTTTTGGGATCCAAATCTAAAACCTTGGATTCCACTATTTTCTTAACTTAAATAACAGAGACCTAATAATGTCACAAGTTGATACTTTAGAAAAGTTTTTCCCAGAAACTCTCCAAAAAATGGAACGTCAATTTACTTCCCATGAGTTTTTTCTAAAATTATTGCATAATCATCAAACTGAATATGTTGTTGCTTTAGCCAGTTATTCTGATGCAATGCCATTTAGAAAATTACATTGTGCTTTAACTCAATGCTTGAAAAATTTAGACGGTAAGTCAATTACTGTTCAACAAACTAACTATTCCAGTCGAGATATTTTTGGTATAGCTTCTACTACAACTTTATGGCGGAAAAAATAATTTAACAATCGGAGTCCAAATAGTTATTAAACTAAAGTTTGGATTCCGATTAAAATAATCATGTTTAACTGTGTCTTATATCAACCTGAAATTCCTCCTAATACTGGCAATATTATTCGTTTATGTGCTAATACTAAAGTACAATTGCATTTAATTCACCCATTGGGTTTTAAATTAGATGACAAAAAGTTAAAACGAGCTGGACTTGATTATCATGAATGGGCAACTGTTAAAGAACATGATTCCTTGTCCAATTTTACCGACACTGTCCAACCTCAACGGATTTTTGCCTGCTCGACTAAAGGTAATACTAATTATTCTGAACCAAATTACCAAGCTGGAGATACATTTATTTTCGGCCCTGAAACTCGTGGTTTACCCCAATCTGTGCTTGATAATACTGCTACTGTAATACGCATTCCTATGTATCCTGGCGATCGTAATCGTAGTTTAAACTTATCTAATTCCGTAGCGATTATAATTTATGAAGCTTGGCGACAACTAAATTTTAAACAAAATGCTTGCAACCCTACCCCTACTAAAAAATACTGATTTCCCAGCAATTAAGCGAGATATTTTAAATACTTTACAAGTTAATTTAGGTTATTTATGTAATCAGCAATGTCAGCATTGTCATGTAAACGCTGGGCCTAAACGTACTGAAATCATGAATAATGCTACTTGCCAGCAAATTATTGATTTTTTAAATGCTAATGATTCGATCAATACTTTGGACTTGACTGGTGGAGCTCCTGAATTAAATCCCAATTTTCGATTTTTAGTTAAAACTGCTCGAGAAATGGGAAAACATATTATTGACCGTTGTAATTTAACTGTTTTACTTACCCAAGATGATTTAGCTGAATTTTTAGCCAATAATCAGGTTGAAATAGTTGCTTCTTTACCATGCTATTTAGAAGAAAATGTTGATAAACAACGTGGTAATGGAGTATTTAAAGATAGTATTGCTGCTCTCAAATTGTTAAATAAATTAGGCTATGGTTTTGATTTACCGTTGAATTTAGTGTTCAATCCACAAGGTGCAACTTTACCAGCTCCACAAGATAGCTTAGAAATTGATTACAAAAAATTCTTATATGAAAATTATAATATTACTTTCAATCAGTTATATACGATATGTAATATGCCAATTCAACGTTTTGGTAGCATTCTAATTTCTAAAGGTGAATTTACTAATTACATACAATTATTACGAGATTCTTATAGTGATGCTAATTTAGCAACTGTAATGTGTCGTAATCTAATTAGTATTGACTGGGAAGGTTATGTTTATGATTGTGATTTTAATCAAATGTTGGGTTTAAGTTCCAATACTCATATTTCGCAATTAAATGCTAATAGTTTGCCAGGCAATCCCATTATAGTTGCTGAACATTGTTATGGTTGTACTGCTGGACAAGGTAGTAGCTGTGGTGGAGCATTAGTCTGAAAATATCTATCATTATTCCAACTCTAAACGAACAATTAATTATCGCTAAAAACCTACTTGAGTTACAATCATTGCGTAAAATTGGGCATGAAATTATAGTAGTTGATGGAGGTAGTATTGACGACACTTATCAGATAGCAGAACCTTTGGCTGATAAAATTTTACTAACAAAAAGTGGACGAGCTAACCAAATGAATTTTGGAGCTAAATCTTCTCAACATGAAATTTTACTATTTTTACACGCTGATACTTTTTTACCCACTAACGCTGCTAATTTAATCATCCAAAGTTTAATTAATAAACAGAAATGGGGTAGATTTAATGTTAGTTTATCTGGAACTAATAGACTGTTGCGAATAGTTGAAAGAATGATAAATTGGCGTTCTTGTTGGACTGGAATTGCTACTGGCGATCAAGCTATTTTTGTCCAGCAAGATTTATATCAACAAATACAAGGCTTTCCAACTATTCCTTTGATGGAAGATATAGCTTTCAGTAAACGTTTAAAAAAATATAGCTCTCCCATATGTATAAAAGAACCAGTGATTACTTCTAGTCGGCGCTGGGAACAAAATGGGATTTTTAGAACTATCTTACTAATGTGGAAATTGCGATTAGCCTATGCGTTGGGAGTCGATCCACATAAGTTGAAAAAATATTATAATTGACACTCATATTTATAGCATTTCCCGATTGAGCCAGTACTATTTTAGTTGTTTCGGGAATGTAGCGTAGCGGATTTCCCGAAACTTTATAATATAAACACGCTATACAACACTAATCACTAATGAAATCAGCCAATTTTTTAACCATAACAACCATCTTATTTATTCTACTGGCAAGTATTGGCCATGTTGTACGTGACCGTACCGTGGAATTAGGATTATTAATGTATATCCCTTTGTTACCACTAGGTTTATGGACTATATTGTGGGATTTATCCCAAATGGGTCATAGTTTACCTAATTTTCGTTTTAGCTTAACTTTAGTAGGATTAGGAATAGCAGTTTGGGGTAGTGTTTCTATGCTTGGAACTGGGCATACTCAAATTGATTTAGCAGAAAATAGCGTAAGTATATTACATTGGAATGTGCGGTGGGGAGGAAGAAATGGTTGGCAATCTATCAGTCAAGATATTATCCAGCGAAATCCTGATATTGCTATTATCAGTGAAACACCAGCAAAAGTCAAACTTAATCAACTTCTTAACCAGTTAGGCAAGCAATGGTCGATGATAACTTATAATGATAAAAAGAGAAATCCTCTAGCAATATATTCACCTTGGCCATTACAATTAGAAGATTATGTAAAAATTAAAAATGTTAGTGCGATGACAGTGATTGTAACATTGAATAATCAGCCTTTGCGAATATTAGCGATAGATTCAGGACGCAATATGTCCACTAAATTTGCCATTATGTCAAGAGAAATATTACCTAGATGGCGAACTCCAATGTTAGCAGATATGACTAAAACCATAGCAGATTATCAGACTGCCGGAAAACCCATTGATATCATTGCGGGTGATTTTAATGCTTTAAGTATCAGCCTTGGATTTGAGGATTTTGATCAGGTGGCTGGCGGTTATAATCTAGCCGCTAAATTTTCTAATGATTGGCGTGGTACTTGGAAATCTTATTTACCTCTTTATGATCTAGATCATGTTTGGGTACATAAACGTTTTACAGGACTTAGAGCCAAGTTATTTACCAATTTAAAAACAGATCATAGAGGCCAGATTGTTAACTTTAACAATTAATATATTTCCACTCTATATTTATCAATCACTACTAAGACTGATTGCCTAATTTAGTTAACAATTTATCTAAATTATTTGCAAAATTTTTGCGATCATTTTGATTTAATGCTGGTGGCCCACCAGTATTTACCCCGCTAGCTCGTAAAGTTTCCATGAAATCTCTCATATTCAAGCGGGATTTGATATTTTCAGTTGAATACAATTCTCCACGAGGGTTAAGAGCATGGCTACCTTTTTCTATTACTTCTGCTGCTAAGGGAATATCTCCTGTGACTACAAGATCGCCAATATTAAGTCTTTTCACTATCTCGTTATCGGCAACGTCAAAACCTTGTGCCACTCGTAGTGATTTTATATAACGTGACGGTGGAGTATGCATAGGCTGATTAGCTACCAAAGTAAGTTGTGTTTTAGTACGTTCTGCTGCCTTAAATAAAATATTTTTTATTACTACTGGACAGGCATCTGCATCCACCCATATTTTCATCTTTGTATAGCCTAAGTTTGTCATAAAATAAGTTGATATAGTTAGCGAAAATGGCTGGTAATATATTTAAAATTCATACTATTTTTTTGTAGATTTAGTAAAATAATCGTAACTACTTATTTGGGTACATAAACGTTTTACATGACTTAGAACCAAGTTATTTACCAATCTAAAAATAAATCTTATAGAGGACAGATTATTAATTTTAATAATTAGTAAATTAGGGTAATTACAAGGTATTACCCAAATAATAACCTTCTGTAGGAACAATCCCTACCCAACAATTTCTCTGATTTTTATCTTAATGGCAAGCCATATCCGCACCACTTTGTTGCGTCACATTGAATATTTACCCTTTTTTTAGGAGTAACATTAATTATTTTTTGAACAGAGTTGTATTTTTGTTTTCCGTTATGGATGCTATAGCAAAAATAGTATAAATAGGATATAATATTCCAAATAAAATTAGAGTAAGAAAAAAGAGCGTAAAAGATTATGACATATTCAGTAGATTTCAGAAAGAAAGTATTTGAGATAAAAGCAGAAAAAAAGTTAAGTTATGAAGAAACAGCAAAGTATTTTAAGATAGGTAAAACAACTTTAGTCAGGTGGAATAATAGATTAGAGCCTAAACTAACAAGAGAAAAAGGAGCAACAAAAATAGATATGGAAAAGTTAAAAAAAGATGTTGAACTATATCCAGATGCTTATCAATATGAAAGAGCCGAGCGATTTGGGGTAAGTCAAAGAGGAATAGCATTGGCATTGAAACGCTTGGGAATAAGTTATAAAGTCTGGAACATCCAAAGGCGAACAAGGAAGAACAAGGAAGAACAAGATATTATTCGTGATAAAATAAAGTCTTATGAGAAGGAAAGGATATATTTATATTGATGAAAGTTGCTCACGATATGCCACGTAGGCATGGCTATTCACCTGTTGGTAAACGTTGTTTTGGTACACAAGATTGGCATGCCAAAGGTCGTACAAATGTCATTGGAGCATTACTTTTTGGGTAGGGATTCTTTTATTAACGGTTTCTTTATTTAGTTGTAATGTTAATGCTGATATATTTTATGCTTGGTTAACACAAGACTTATTTCCCAAAATAAAGAAGCAGTCTGTTATCGTACTTGATAATTTTTCATAAAAGACTTGATATTCAAAACGCTATACGTTATTCTAATCATATACTTCTATTTTTACCTCCTTATTCTCCACAACTCAATCCTATTGAACATAAATGGGCTCAAGCCAAAGTTATCCGAAAGCAATTGTTCTATTTATGAACTCTTTTTTCACTATAATTTATAACCGTTTTATTGTATTTTTGCTATACTAATAAAATTGCACACCTTTTACCAATATGAAATTGATTTTTTTGAAGTGAATTATTCCCAGAAGCTATAACATAAGCACTAATTATCATTTCTATTATTTTGCTGTCATAAACAACAATATTTCTACCAACATATGGGCTATTTTTAGCAGTACCACGTTCACTAAGACATGCTGTACCATCATCTAGCACGTATCCATCACAAAAATAATTCCGGGTATTAATTCAACTTTCCCATATTTGATAGCTTGTAGTTCTTCCATAATTTACCTCATTAAGTTTTGATATTAAAGTGGGATGATATTCTTTCCTAATAATTTATGTCAAATTATCCGAATCAAGAAATCTTGCTAATCCTGATTCGGATAAATTACCTATGGAATAGGAGGAACATAAAAATAAGATTCTTCTAATGTTTTGGTACATTTTCCGTAAATGGTATGTGTTCCAATATAGTGAGCAGAACCTCCATAGTTGTTATCTGAACATATAGTTATTGTACTTTTAAGACATCTACCTTCAATAGTATTGGATGCAGAACCAGTACAATTACTCCTTGATAGTGAAACATCAATCCCATACCCAGGTCCTCCAATATTATTTCCTGGACCCTTTGAATTAGTTTTTGTTCTACTGTAATCAACTTCACAATTATCAGGTAAACATGCTGATCCACTTTTAGAACGAGTATGATTTTTATAACCATCAGAAACATAGTGATCGATTATAAAACTGGATTCATCACTATATTCCTCCGTAACAGGTGGTATTACCTGTATCCCATACAACCAATCCTTGTTATATCCATGTAAATTATCAAAAGCTTCTTGTTTTTTATCCAAACAAACCGACAAATCACTAAAGCACCACAGACCAGCTTCACGGAGTAGATCAGTGTTTATATCTAATTGCAGTTCAATATTACGCAGATATTCTTTGGATTCTTGTGTTAACTGTTCTTCAAAATCTTTAAGCCAACTTCTAGTCAACAATAAATCGCCATATTGCCATTCAAACTCATAAGCTAGTTCTTTACGAGCCTCTATGATCTCTGGACTGATAGGTTCCAGTTCAATATACACACCTGCACTTGCATATGACATTCCCTCATAACCAAGAGTATGTGGTTTCTCATTGATACTATTAGCAAAATCATTTTGAGCATAGTTTATAGCATTTTCCATAGCTAGTTGGCATTTATCAAATTCTACTAGCTTACAGGTTAAAATTGGAGATAAATCTTCATCAGTTCCAAATATATTAGCTAATTTATTAGCATCACCACCAATTTGATAAGCAGTCAAAGTAACTTTACCAGTTTCTTTAATAAAGCTTGAAGTTTCCTCAATTTCAACCGCAAGATCAACTGCTTTATAATCACCTTCAATTTTAGCAAAGAATTCTTTCTTGCTTTCAATGTTAGTAAAATCAAATTTCATAGCCATGTATAAACTACTGCCTCTTTTAGTTTGAAAGATAAATTGATCACCACAAGCACTTTTAAAGCATTGATTACCCTTGTTTAACATATCTTGACCAAATTTATTGAGACCATTTTGATCAAACTGTTTATTTGGTGAACGAACATCAAACTTAAAAAGTAAAGAACGAGACAGTATTGTTTCGCGGTGATCTAAAGCAAATTTAGTTGTAGAACTCATTTTAAAAAACGTAGCTTTTATGTTAAAACGAGTTTTAATACCCAAATGATACTTTAACTCTTCGTAATCACTGATTGTGGTAAAATCGATATCAGCCCAACCACTACCGACTTCACTGCTAGTACCATTAAAACAACTTTGTGGCTTAAAAATATCACGTTGATTATCATATCCAAATCCTACAGAGCCAATGATACCATCGGTTCGTTCAGTTGGAGTAAAATCAGGAGATGAACAAATGAGATTTTTAACTCCATTACATTTCAATGGGTAGGTGATTAAAGATTTGGTTAGATCATTAGTGCTTAATTGTAATGTTGTTTCACGCAATCCTTCACTCGATGGATCACATTGCATACTAATAGGTTTATACGTTTTACTAGCAATTGTTAAAGGGAAACTAGGTGAAACTATATTAAAATTATTACCATTAACTCCACTAATGGCCACAAAATCAACCATCAAGTTGGCATTACCATCATTACCAATTGTAAGAATGTTTTGATCAACTGTAGTACCAACACGTATGTCGCCAAAATTAAGAATACTACCAAGTTCAGGATAGGAATAGTAAATCGGTTTAAATGACTGTCTGACATCATTGGTTCCAAAATTATAAAGTGTTTGTTTATTACCATTTGGATAAGTAATCTCAAAGTCAGTAATACCATCTCCATCAATATCACCAGCCCATTCAAAAGCGAATGAACCATCTGTTGGTGGTAATCCTGAAGTAATTTGGCTCAATTGCCCATAATGAGTTTCACCATTAAGAGTTGCAGACAAAGCCCCATCACTCTTAATTACTACATTTTCAAAATTTTTATCTTCCAAATAATTCTTTAAAAACCAAAAATCATCCATGATATTAGCAGTTTCAGTTACTAAATTAGAACGTCTAGCAATATCATAAGTAAATGGATTCTGCCCAACCTCAGCATATACTGCTTTCACAGTAAATTCACCAAGCAAATCACTAGGTAATTCAAATTCAAAAATCTGTTGAACTGTTTCTGTAGTTTTTACGTTAGTTTTAAAAGGTTGCGGTTCTTGACTAAATAAATCTGGGGTATCTATTCGAAAAAATTGTTCACCATTAGCTGTTTCAATAAAAACCCATAAATCAACTGGTTCAACACGCTCAAAGGGAGTTAATTCCATAACATATACAGTTACTAATTCTTCTAAATGATAAGAACTATTCAAACCAGCAAAAATAATATTTACCACATTTCCCTCTACTGGAGGAGGTGGCAACGATTTAAAAGTAACTGTTACATTTGCATCTTTATTCAAAGTAAATACACAAGTATCAGTTGTACCAGAACAATCACCATCCCAATTTGAAACAGTATACCCATCATTTGCTTTTGCTGTTAAAGTAATCCGAGTATTTTCTACATATTTGTCTATGCAATTAGAATCACAAGTAATACCCTGTACATACTGTTCTGAACAATCAGTATCACAATTATTAGCTCGTAAACTGACTATACCATTTGCTATATTATTGATATTAATATTATAATAATTAGTTTCTGGGATAAAATTAGCGGTTACATTTTGAAGCTGATTCATAATAATTTGACAAGGATTTACCATACCAGCACAAGCACCACCCCAACTATAAAATTGATAATCTGCATTTGGAGTTGCGGTTAAATTAATCTGAGTATCAAGAGGATATTCCTTATTACAAATAAGACCACAATTAATATCTTGCCCTACTATATTACCATTGACACTATTATTAACTGTCAACTTATATTCACTTCTTTCAAATAAATTATTTTCCCAATTATAATCTATCAAATTAGTCAAACCACTTATATCTGGAAGAGAACCTGTCAATTGATTATCACGTAAAGAAAGCACTTTCAACTTAGTTAGAGTTTTTAATGAAGGAACTGAGCCAGTCAGGTTATTAAAACCTAAAGTAAGATATTCCAAATTAACTAAATTGGTTAAGTCGGGAATAATACCAGTAAGATCGTTAACACCTAAATGGCACGTTACTAAATTTTCAAGGGCATTTAATTCTGGAATAGAACCGCTGAAATTGTTGAGACTAAGATTGAAGCTTCTTAGTTTTGTTAGTGAACTCAAATTCGGAATAGAGCCAGTCAAATTATTTTTTGGCTCTACACTTGAAAGGTTATATAACTGAAGTGCGGTTAAACTAGTAAAAGCACTTAAATCTGGTAAAGAACCAACGAGGTTATTATTCGGTAAAATAATATTGATTACTTTTCCATTGTAACAGGTAATACCCTCCCAACTGCATGGTGTATTTGTGATATTCCACCCAGCATTATTTTCCCAACCATCGCCATTAGTGCTATTGTAAAATTCTACCAAAGTTTCACACTCAGCATACGGAATCTCTGTGGCAGAATTACAAAGGTCAAACCTAGAATTTATTAGATTAGTCAGCTTACTTAAATCCGGAACATTACCAGTAAGTTGATTGTTAAACATATAAATTTTTTCCAAACTCGTAAGTTCAGATAATTCACTAGGAACTAGCCCTTCTAGTTTATTATTGTACAAATAAAGCGATTTCAGTTTGGTTAGGGTTTTTAACGAAGGAATTTGACCAGTTAAATTATTAAAACCTAAAGTAAGATGCTCCAAATTAACTAAATTACTCAGATTCGGGATAGTACCACCTAGTTCTGGATTAGCACCTAAACTGATTGTCTGTAAATCTATCAAATTATTTAGTTCTTCAGGAATTCCGTCACTCAAAATATTGCAACCAAGAAATAGGTATTTTAGTTTAGATAAGTTTCCTAAATTAGGAATATCACCAGAAAGGTTATTTCCTTGTAAGCGAAAGTCAACTAAATTTGTTAAGTTACTCACATCTGGAATAGAACCAGTAAATGAATTGTTGTAGGCTTTGAAATTGTGTAAGCCAATTAAATTATTAAGATTAGGAAGATTACCACTCAATCCTTTATTAACTGTTTGCTCAATTACTTGATTAGTAGTTCTACTACACCACGAATTATCAATATGTTCTCTATTTCTCTGTAATTCAACAGATTTTAAATTAGTCAAGTTACTTAACCAATCAATATTACCAGTTAGTCTATTACTGGCTAATTGCAAGTATTGTAGATTATGTAAAGCAATTAAATCTGGAATATCGCCTTTAAGTCCATTTTCAGATAAAGATAAAGCGTTTACTCTGTCATCATCACAATCAACACCATACCAATTACATGGATTGTTATTTTCATTCCAGCCGTCATTTTCAACCCATTTAGCACCATCCGTACTATGGTAAAGTACCAACAAAGTTTCACATTCAGTAACTGGAATTTCTGTGGCAGAATTGCAATCAGTTTTTCCAAGGAGTGGATTATTATCCCAATTATATTTTACCAAGTTAGGCAAACCGCTTATATATTGATAAGGGCCACTCAATTGGTTATTATTTAGATATAGGTCCGTTAAATTTGTAAGGCGACTCAAATCTGGAATAGAACCAGAAAAATTATTTTTATACAGATAAACTTTTTCCAAATCTGTAAGTTCACTTAATTCACTGGGAATTAGCCCTTCCAATTGATTACTATACAAATAAAGTGTTTTTAATTTTGTTAGGTTTTTTAACGAAGGAATTTGTCCAGTCAGGTTATTAACTCCTAAACTAAAATATTGTAAATTAGCTAAATTACTCAAATCAGGAATATTGCCAGTAAGTGCATTACCACTCAAATGAAACGCAACTAAATTTGTAAGAGTACTTAATTCTGGGATAGAACCGGTAAATTTATTGAGGCCAAGATTAAGGTTTTCTAATTTTTTGAGTGAACTCAAATTTGGAATGGAGCCAGATAACTGATTTTTAGTTTCAATGCTTTGTAGGTTATGTAATCTAAGTGAGGTTAAGCTGATCAAAGCACTTAAATCTGGCAGAGTACCAACCAGATTATTATTCGGTAAATCAATTACAATTACTCTACCATTGTGACAGGTAATACCCTCCCAACTACAAGGTGTATTTGTGGCATTCCACCCAGTATTGTTTTCCCAACCATTGTCATTAGTGCTATCGTAAAAATTTACTAAAGTTTCACATTCTGTCTGTGGAATTTCAGCCACAATACTACAGTCAGTAGCTGCCTGTACCGAAGAAAATAATCCCAATATTAACAACAAACTAAAAAGTTTTCTAATCCAATAAAATAAACACATAATTATTCTCCTACAAAAAAGTAATTATTATTAACAAATTATATTTTAATCCAAAAAATACTTAATTTCAAATATTTAATTAAGTAACTCACCTTAAGAGACAAAACTATAACTACCAAAACAGGTGGAATAGTGGGATTCGCTTCTGGTGGTAAAATTCCTGGAATTGGTAGTGCTGATACCGTACCAGCAATGTTGACACCTGGTGAATTTGTGATCAAGAAAGATAGATCAGAAATGTTTAGATCAGTTTTAGAAATGATCAACTATGCGCCATTACCAACTGTAATTAAGAATTTAGGCCAACATTTGAATATTGGAGGTTTGGTTATGCCAAAAATCCAAATGCCTCAAATTCCTACTTTAAAGTTTGCAGAAGGTGGCGCAGTTCCATCAGCATCAGCAGTTGAAACGGTAAATTTTAATTGGAATATTAATGGACAATAAGGAACTGTTAGACAATAGTTAGGTCGGTTTGTACAGAAATTACAAGGGGCTAGGAGAGGGCGGTAATTGTGAATTAGTGAATAGCTAATGATTAATTACTAATGAAAATCAAAAGCTTTTACTGCTTTACCTGATATAAAAAATAGATTCAATAGGTTGTCTTATACTACCTAAAGTTAGTGCAAATACTATAATTGCTGATAAAACCTATGATGTTTTAGATTGATGACACATCCTAGAAAGATGTCTAATATTTAATTCAAACTTTATTATATTAAAATTCTACTTCCACTCCAAAGAAAAAAGTTCGGCCTCGGTTTGGTATTCCTTGATTAAAGGATTGATTTTTGGTTGAACTATAATATTCCTTATCGAATAAGTTATTTATACGACTTACTAAAGTCAATTGTTTATTAAAATTATAACGTATAGTGTTATTCCATAACCAATAATCACCATGCGTTATGATATTATTTCTAATATCTTGTTCAATCTTATCGTGATAATAGCCGTTTAAATTAAAGTTCCAATCTCCTAATTTATAATTAGTAATTAACGATAATGTTTGTTTAGCAATTCTGCGTGGTTCTTGTTCTGTATTAATTAAATAGGTATAAGTGCCACGTAAGTTAAAATTATTTATTGTCGTAGAAATATCAAATTCTAAACCATTTGTATTTAAACCGGATGTATTTGTAAAAAAACGATTATTATTACTATCAATTACTGTATCAATCTTATTTTCAAAATAACTATGGAATAAAGTCAAAGTTGTATTAGTAGTATTGGAGTATTCTTGCAACCAAGCAAATTCTGTAGTTTTCACTGTTTCTGGTTTAATGTCAGGATTACCTACAAAAAAACCAATATTTGAAGCTTGCCGAAAAGAAGGAACTCGAAAGGCTTGACCATACATTAATTTAAATCTAGTTTTAGGATTAACAACATATACTATGGCAGCTCGTGGATTAACTGTGTTACCAAAATCAGAATAATGATCATTACGAATACTAAAAGTCATTTCAATATTATCATTAACATGATATTGATCTTGTAGGTATATTCCAATAATATTGCGGCTAATCGTAGAAATTATTCGTTTATCTTGTCCAATCGTATTACTACTATTTTTTTCAACGGTAGGATTACGCCATACTATCCCTGCTAATAGCTGATGTTTATCATTAAATTTATAATGTTGATCCAAACCAAATTGTAATTCAGATTCTTCAAGATCAGATACTTCATAATTACTATCTTGCTGTAACTCTGCTGTAGTTAAATAACTTCCATGCAATGTTAATGGATTAGTTGTAGTATTGAATAAATTATATTTGAAATAAATAAAGTTTTGTTGAGATTCAAAAACAGGTATTGCATTATCTTCATCAGTAGGATTGATAAGAAAACCTTCAACTTTACGTTTACTATGACGAATATTAAATCGTAAATTATCGTCCCAAGTATAAATTAAGTAAAGATCATTTCCATATCTTGGATCATGAGTATTGAGGTTGTTATCCAATGTGTTAGCAATTTTTTCATACTGTTGTCCATCATCTTCAAAATGTCTGGCAAATACAGAAGCTTGCCAATTTCCCCCATTCTGAGACATATTTAGGTAAATTTCTTCACTGTTCAAATCACCTTTTCCAACGAATACATTATTCACATCTGTTGCAGTAATAATATTTACCACTCCAGTGAATGCTCCAGTTCCATATAATGCTGAACCAGGTCCACGAATAATTTCAATTTGTTTAATGTTGGCAAGGGTTATAAAATGGTTGCTAGTTAATGCACCACCACTTATATCGTTACTAATCCGTTGACCATCTATTAAAAATAAAATATTAAAAGAAGCTTGGGGTGTACTCCTTCCTCTTCCTGCCACCATATAACCATGATTAAAAACAATTTCTCGAGTGGTTTGAAAACCAGGTACAAAGTTCATAAGTTCTTCAACTGAAGTTATACCCATCTGTAATAATTCTTTACGAGTAAATACTGTTACAGAAGAAGGAGCTTCTGATAATTTTTGGACAGTTTTAGAAGCAACTATAACTTCTATACCCATTAATTCGTCAAGACTTAACTTTGATAAAGTTTTAGTAATTTCTTCTGCATTAATACTAATGGCAAAGAGAGAGAGATAAATTGATAGTAATAATTTATGTAACATAACCAAGTTCATTAAAGTAGTTATAATTGAAAATATAGTATTAATCAAACATTATAAAAGTAGGTGTTTTAAGTAATAAAATAACATACTTATCTAATTAATACAATATATTATGAATAGAAGTATATTTAAAAAAAACTAAAAATTATTATTTTTGATTAATTCAATTTTTAATCTAATACTGTGTTATAATTAAGACATTTTATAGCCTTACTAAAAGAGAGAATAATTATGGCTGATCGACGTTTACAGGTTTTTCATACTGTTGCTCGTTTACTAAGTTTTACCAAAGCTGCAGAATCTTTACATATGACTCAACCAGCAGTAACTTTTCAAGTTCGGCAATTAGAAGAATATTTTAATACTCGCTTATTTGATCGTACTCATAACCGTATTTCTCTGACTAAAATAGGGGAACAGGTTTATAAAAATGCCGAAAAGATTTTCGAACAATATTCCATTATGGAAAATTCAGTTAAGGAAATGACTGGAGATGTTGACGGATTATTAGTTATTGGAGCAAGCATTACTATTGCTGAATATGTATTACCTGTTTTATTAGGTGATTTTAAACAAAAATATCCTGATGTACATATTCGTTTAAGAGTATCTAATACTGATGGAATTGTATCTTTAGTAGAAACTAATGCTATTGACCTAGGTTTAGTAGAAGCACCAGTAAATAATAAAAATTTGGCAGTTGAATTATGTCGGATGGATCAGTTAGTAGCTATAGTTCCACCAAAACATCCATTAACTAAACGTTCTGAAGTAACTACCAGTAAGTTAGCTACTTATCCATTAATTTTTCGGGAAGAAGGTTCTGGTACTCGTGAAGTAATCATTGAATATTTTGAACAGTCTGGAATGTCAATGGATGATTTGAATATCATAATGGAATTAGGTAGTGTTGAAGCAATTAAAAGTGCTGTGACTTCTGGTATGGGAGTTTCAATTTTATCACGAGCAGCTATCCAAAAAGAATTACAATTAGGATTATTGAAAGAAGTTAAATTAGCAACTCCTCTAAAAAGACCTTTTTCATTTGTTTATCAAAAACAAAAATTTAGATTATTAGCAATAGAAGAATTATTAAATTTTGCTAAAAACTATTGTGATGCTTTGAATAAAAAATCCTAAAAAAAGAGAATACTGTGCAAATAGCTGTTTATTATGTTGATTGATCTAATAATAATGTAAAAAACACATAATATGCGGTTATCTGAATAATTTATGTCTAAATCAGAACGTTTACGAATAATTTTCAAAAAGTTATCATCAGAGCAGCAACAAACTTTATTAGAATTTTCCGAATTTTTGTTGAGCCGAACTGTCAAAAAAACACTAGAAAAAGCTAAAATTATACTTCGTCCACCTGACGAATCTGTCATTGCTGCTATTAAACGTTTATCTAAAAGTTATCCTATGCTTGATAAAGCCGTAATGTTAGATAAAATTTCTAGCTTAATGACTGAACATATAATGCAAGGACGTGATAAAATAGAAATTATCAATGAGTTGGAAACTATTTTTCTAGATTATTATGATAAGTGTACTAAGGATCAAATATGATGAAAGTTATAAAAAAGTGGTTTCACCGTTATTTTTCTGACCCACAAGCCGTATTACTAGCCATATTATTATTGACTAGTTTTACTGTTTTGATGACCATGAGTCAGATGTTAGCACCAGTGCTGGCAAGTGTGGTAATCGCTTATTTATTAGAAGGAGTTATTAAAACTTTTCAACAAGGACATATTCCACGTTTTATTGCAGTTTTTTTTGTATACTCCACATTTATAACTGTATTGATGTTTATCATCATTGTTTTATTGCCTTTAGTATATTATCAATTAACTCAATTAGTTCAAGAATTACCTTCAATGGTAATTAAAGGTCATCAACTACTAAAAGATTTGCCCGGCAAAACCCAGCTGATTTCTGATATTCAAGTAGATGCTTTTATTAATTCTATTAATTCTAGAGTACAAGACATAGGTAATTCTATTTTATCTTATTCTTTGTCTGGCATTACTGCAGTTATCACTTTATTGATTTACTCTATTTTAGTCCCTCTATTAGTATTCTTCTTTCTAAAAGATAAAAATACAATTCTAAACTGGTTTATAAGTTTTTTACCTAAAGATCATAATGTAGCTAAAAATATTGGCTTAGAAATGGATGCTCAAATGGGTAATTATGTCCGTGGTAAAGTTTATGAAATATTTTTAGTTGGAACTTTCACTTATTTTCCATTTGCATATTTAGATTTAAATTTTGCTTCTTTATTAGCAGTGTTAGTAGGATTATCAGTAATTATTCCATATGTTGGAGCAGTTATAATAACCATTCCCGTATTTTTAGTAGCTTATTTTCAATGGGGAATAGGGCCAGATTTTTTCTGGGTTATGGGGTCTTATTTAGTTATCCAAGCACTTGATGGTAATATATTAGTACCTCTATTATTTTCCGAAGCTGTCAACTTACATCCAGTTGCAATTATTGTATCAGTACTAGTATTTGGAGGAATTTGGGGAGTATGGGGAGTATTTTTTGCAATTCCATTAGCAACTTTAGTAAAAGCCTTACTATCAGCTTGGCCACGAGCATCACTTGAAGAAGAATGAAACGAAAAATATCTGTAATTGGATTAGGTTATGTCGGTTTACCAGTCGCAGTAGCATTTGCGAAACAAGATAGAGTTATTGGTTTTGATATTGATAAACAACGTATAACTGAATTAAATGAAGGTTATGATCGTACCCAAGAAGTTACAACGGTTGAACTGCAAGATTTAGATATTGTTTTTACTTCTGATCCTAGTCATTTACAACAGGCTGATTTCCATATTATTGCAGTTCCAACCCCAGTAGATTCAAAGAACCAACCAGACTTATTACCAGTTTTAAAAGCCTCCAAAACTGTTGGCAGTCAATTACAAGCTAATGATATTGTAGTTTATGAATCTACAGTTTACCCAGGAGCAACAGAAGAGGTTTGTATACCAGTTTTAGAACAGCAATCAAAATTAACTTGTGGTATTGATTTTAGTGTTGGTTATTCTCCTGAACGTATTAATCCAGGCGATAAAACCCATAGTTTTACGAATATAATTAAAGTGGTATCCGGTTTAGATAAACCAACTTTAACTATCGTTGCTGAAGTATATAAATCTGTAGTAACAGCTGGAGTTCACTATGCCCCTAGTATCAAGGTTGCAGAAGCTGCTAAAGTCGTTGAAAATACCCAGCGTGATATTAATATTGCGTTTATGAATGAACTAGCAATTATTTTTGATAAAATGGATATGGATACGGCTGATGTATTAGAAGCAGCTAGCACCAAATGGAATTTTTTGCATTTTAAACCAGGATTGGTTGGTGGTCATTGTATTGGTATCGATCCTTATTATTTAGTTCATAAAGCCAAACACTTAGGTCATATTCCGCAAGTTATTCCAGCCGCCAGAATTGTCAATGATGGTATGGGGGAATTTGTAGCATGGCGGATATTGAAGCATTTACAAGATAATGGCTATTTGATTCCAGAATCAACAGTAACTATTTTAGGTCTATCTTTCAAAGAAAATGTTCCTGACTTACGCAATACTAGAGTTATTGATATAGTGCATTCTTTAAGACGACATGATGTAAAAGTACAGGTTTATGATCCTCTAGTTGATGTGCAAGAAGTTATATCTGAGTATAAAATTTCATTGAATTCTAAACAAAATCTCCAAAAATCTCAATGTGTAGTATTAGCAGTGCCACATCATGATTTTATTCAAGCTGGTTGGCAATGGTTACAAAATTTATTAGAAAATGGTTGCGGAATAGTAATTGATATTAAAGGTGTGTTGTCACGTGATAATATACCTGAAAATATTACATTATGGAGATTATAAATCTATAGCAATTCTTAATTATGAATGCTTAATTCTTAATTAAATTCAAAATATAGTCATTTCGATAATAATTTTTCCATTGTTCATCGTCTAATCCTCCAAATTTACCTACCATTTTTATCCTTCTATAATTAGATAACTTTCCTAAATAGTCTTTATTAAAATTCAATTAGTTATAAAAAGTTGACTTTTAAATATAATTAAAAATAAATTACTTATTTGAATATTACTGTAAATTATCTAATCAAAACTTACTATATCTGAACTATAATTATCTTATACAAAGAATTTAAATATGGTATTCCTGCCCAAAGTAGTGATGTATAATAAAAAACAAATAAAGCATAAGTAAAAATAATGAAATGTCCAAGATGTAATTCAGAAAATATCATAAAAAATGGTAGTATTCACAATGGCAAACAATGCT
>DAOUSL010000269.1 GCA_030627235.1 Thioploca sp. | reverse complement strand
GCACCTTCACCAGCATTATAAGCAGTCAGGTAGGATGTAATGAATTTACGAATTACATCTTGATGCAATTCCCTTCGTTCATTGCATCCTACATTTATATAATTTTATTTAGGAAGGATGTCTATTATTGTTCAAGCCCAATACCTGTAACTCCAATTATACATTATATGGTAAGATTCTCACAAATATAAAATAGTATAAAAATATAAGAATGTTACTATATCTTGATCATACTCAGTTACTACTACCATAAAATTATAGCCATGAAATTCAAAATAATCAGTATATCTATTGCCATCATTTTGATTGTAATGAGTGCAATATATTATTTACAAACAACTAGTGCTATCCACATTGCTTTTGTCGTTGGATTATCTGGGGCTAATTCTTCTCATGGTAAATCACTTGTGGAAGGTGCTAGTTTATATGTAAAAGAAATAAATAAACAAGGTGGTATTAATGGACATAAAATAGTTTTGGACGTATTTGATGATCAAAATGATGCCAAAATTGCCAAACAAAAAGCACTTGAAATAATCAAACAAAATCAGGCTATTGCTGTTATCGGCCATCGATTTAGTGATAGTTCTTTAGCTGGCGGAGAAATTTATAAACAGTATCATATCCCAGCAGTAACTCCATTTTCCACTACTATGAAAGTGACCCAAGATAATGAGTGGTATTTTCGCACTATCTTTGATGATAATTTACAAGGTCGCTTTTTAGCTAATTATATCAAACATGTTTTTCAGCCTGAACAGGTAAGTATAATTAGTAGCAATGATATCTATGGTTCATATTTAACTAAAGTTTTTCTACAAACAGCAAACGATTTAAAAATGAAAATTAACTATCAATGGACATTTCAAGAGAATGTTCTCAATTTAGAACAAAAGTTAGAACAAATTAGTCAAGAATTAAAAGCAAAATCTACCCAAGCAGGAATTATTTTTTTAGCTACTCATGCTAATGAAGGAATTAAATTAGTCAAGCTTATTAAAGATTTAAATATAAAAAATATAATAGTAGCTCCAGATGCGTTAGCATTAAATGATTTTCCTCAAGGTTTTAAAAACTATCCAAAAGAACAAAAAAATCCTGGTTATTATACTGATGGTTTATATGTAGCTACTCCATTAATTTTTGATAGTGCTGGCGGCCAAGCGTTATATTTTAAAGAAAAATATCAAACTTTTAATGGAGAGAACATTATTGATTGGCATACGGTTTTTTCTTATGATGCTGCTATGATGCTGATTGATGCAATTAAAAAAACTAATATTTCTGGTAATAATTTAAAACAAGAACGCCAAAAATTGCAACATTATTTAGCTAATGATTTAAAAAATATTGATAATGCTATCGAAGGATTGGCCGGTTTTAATTATTTTGATGAACGAGGCAATGCCCAGAAACCGATTTTTATGGGAGTGTATAAAAATAATACTATCATTTCAGCTACTACTCAATTTAAAGACATACCAAACCTCAGTGATATTCATAATTTAAAAACTTTACGGGCTAATAAACACATATTGCTTATAAACGGTAAGGATATGTATAAAACTAATGTGGTTTATACTGGAGTTAAAATTAATAAAATAACTGATATAGATTTATCAACTCTAACTCATACTTTAGACTTTTATCTATGGTTTAGGTTTAGAGATAATATTTTTCCTCAAAATTTAGAATTTTTAAATGCGTTAGAACCAATTAAATTGCAACTGATTGAAGAAATTATTGAGACTGACCTAAAATATCAGTTATATCATGTTAAAGGACGTTTTAAAGTAGATTTTATACCTAAATACAATATGTTCCGACAACATACTTTTGGAATAAGCTTTCGGCATCGTAAATTACCGCATCATAATTTAATTTATGTTAGTGATGCTCTTGGAATGGGATTATTTTTAAAAACCTCTTTAGTAAAAAAATTACAAGAATCTCAAGTTCTTAGTCCTAAATATAATGGCATAATTGATTTTGTGTTATCTTTTCAAGATACTACTTTAAAAGATTCCTTAGGCAATCCTAAACATTTAAAAACCCAAGAAGCAATGGTTGAATATTCTCGTTTTAATATGTTAATCATGGTGAAAGACAATGAATTATCACTATTAGCTTTCATTCCCCAATCAAATTCTAAAATTATTTGCCTACTAACTATTTTTCTTATAGTCTTGTTATTTATAATTAATAAACATTATTCATTTAAATTTTATTTTACAATAATTTATATTCTCCAAATTTTATTAACCTTTTTATTTCTATTATCTGGTGAAGTTTCTATAATTAGCAGACTTATAGCTCCGCATATTCCTACTGCATATGTTGAAGCTACTGCTATAGGTTTTGATATATTATGGTGGTTAATAATAGCTGTTTTTGTGCATATTGCTGCTGATCATTATTTATGGCAAAAATTAGAAACTACAACTGGTAGACCTATACCTAGATTAGCTTACAACATGTGGATTTTTATAATTTATACATTGGCCATATTTGGAATCATAGGTTTTGTATTTGAACGGCCGATTACCAGTTTATTAGCAACATCTGGAGTAGTGGCTATAATTATTGGTTTAGCAATTCAAATGAATTTATCCAATGTATTTTCAGGGTTAGCAATTCACATAGAACGTCCATTTCAAGTCAATGATTGGGTTAAAATTGGCTCATATGACGAAGGAATAATTGAAGATATTAATTGGCGAGCTACTAAATTACGCACTCGAATTGGTTGTAGTTTAACTATTCCAAATAGTACGGTAGCTAGTGTCGATATTTTTAATTTCAGTGATAAAGAAAATTTTTGGTTATGGCCTACAATTTATATTGATTCACGCCATTCATCACAACAAGTCAGAAAAACTATCGATTCAGTTTTGTTATCTATAGATGGAGTACTTAAAGAGCCTACCCCTATGACTGTTCTCAAGGAAGTTAATGAGTGGGCTACCGCATACTGGGTATGTATATGTTTAGACGATTATAATAATAAAAATATTATTTTACAGTCAGTGTGGGAAAAGGTTTGGGAAGCTTTAAATCAAGTTGGGATTAGACCGGCTATTTATCGTCAGGAAATTTATACTTTTGATGGTACTAAAGAAAATTTTCACCATTAAATGATGAATTTTAATATATTAGACAGGTTATTAGTAAGCCAAAAAACGGATAATCAATAGACCTCTTTCCTAAATAACGAAAGTAATATAGCTAAGTATAATTTTATTACAGACGTGAAATTGACCAAAGTTCCACCGATTTTATCGGTGGCTATTCATGTTTAATCCCTTTGGGATTGGTATATCAATAGTTTGGTAGGCTGGGTTAGCGGAGCGTAACCCAGAAAATAATTAACAACTATGGTAGTCCTGAAGGAAGTAGTGGTGAAAAAAATCAAATAATATTAGCATT
>DAOUSL010000310.1 GCA_030627235.1 Thioploca sp. | reverse complement strand
TTATTCAATGCTTTACTTATAGCTGATTGCATTACTCCAATGGGCATGTTCATATTGAAATCTATCTGGATATTCCAATACTTGTTGAGATAACTCTGATAAATTTACCTTTGTTGCTTCCACAAATTGGTTTTGGAGAAAATTCTCCTTTTGAATGTTTTTACCCATTCTTTCATCGTGTTGTACTGTACTCCAAATATTTTACTTGCACTTCTTATGCTTTTCTTCAATAATCTATTGCACGTTTTCTTAAATCTTTACTATAACTTATTTCTTTTTATATATAATTAATGTTTATGGGGTATTTTTATAAGAATGTCACTATATCTAATTAAACTCGACTATCAAGTATTCTTGTAGAGATAAGGCATGCCTTGTCTCTACATCAAGTCTATTCTTGTTTTATACCAAATTCCTGTTAAAAAACTTTATAGTCGAGTTAAATAGAAATATTCATTGGAGATTTGCGGTGCATTAATATCCATTCTCCATCTTCTTTCAAAACTTCAGTTCCAACTTCAAATAATATTTGTTCTGGAGTATAATCAGAAGAAATAAGTTCTAATTTTTTATGAGCAGTAGCAAATAAATCTGCCATTCTTTGATATTGTTTAGCTTCTTCATCAAGCGCTATTTTTTCTAAATAATGGTGTAATAAAGCCCCAGTTGCCGGAAATATTGCTATTAATAAAATTAATATGTTATGCCAAAATGGATGAGTTTGTAAAACAGAATAATTCCATAAAAATTCTCCAAATACATGGTCTACCCACATCATCACCATCAGTATAATTCCTATACTAAACAATCCAGTAATTACCAAATTTAAATTATAAGTTATCCGTTTTTTTTGGATCGCCCTTTTTGCAAACCAATCTTTTTCATACATAATCCAATGATTATGCACTACATCTAAAGTTTGTTTATATTCTAACCAATCATAAAAATTTAAAGCTCGAATTCCATCTCGAATCCAACCTAACTCTTGCCGTTGATTACGCAAATAATAATCTGAAACTGAATGGTTTAAACCACTTAAATGCCAAAAAATTTGTACTCGTAAGCCTTCAGCAAGCGTACGATAATCTAACACTTTAGTATGATAACGTTGCCATTTTACAAAACTTATTATACATGCACTGCTAATAAATAGGAGTGCATAAATCCCTAAAGCTAATGACTGCTCATGATTAATACTGGAATACCAACCATAAAAAACTACCATTAAAAAAGTCATAGCTAAAACACTAAAACTAAAATATTTACTTTTAATTTGAAAATGTTTAGCTAGGTCATTAGCAGAACCAAAAACTCCTAATAAATTCTGAAATCCAGGAGCTAACTCTGGCAAAGCTTCTCGTAATTTAGGCGGTAATAAATGTTTTTGACTAGATTGTGAGTTATCTGTATATTGTTGTACATCTAAATTAAATTGATCTAAAGTAGTAAGTTCTGGAACTAATAAAGTTTCTAATTCACTACTATTTTTATTATTTGGTAATAATATTTTTATATCACCAACAGTATATTCCGATTTTGTACTTCTAGCAGTTACAATTTGGCAAACCGGTCCCATATCAGCTAAATCTAAAGCAGCTTTGGGAGGTAAGTATTCTTTGGATAGCCCTTTCATATAACCAGTAAGCTTAAACTGTACCACTTGAGCAGTACCAGCCATTTTATCCAATAGTATCCCATCCCATAAAGCAAGTAAAATATGGCTATGTCTAGCAATGAAAGCTCCAACCAAAGCATATTGTTGGTTACGATTATCGCTATATTCAGTCATATTAGTCGTGGTATTACCTTCTACCAGTGGCAAGGTAAATATCTTATTCGCTTGGTTTAATAGTTCTCTAAACTCTTTTTTAGACTGAACATCAAAATCTTGTTCATAAATAGACTGTGCCATTGGAAGTGGTACAATTAATTGGATATTTTCTTCCAATGCAACCTCAGCAACTAAACGGTCTGCACCGTCAGCAAGTGGTGATAATAATTGCAATGGAGTATTTGGACAATAGTTTTGTAAGAGTTTGAAAACTTTACGCACTTTGCTACGTAAAAGTTCTAAATCTTCTTCTCGTGGGTCTCTATGACCGGTAATACCTAAAGTTAATGGTATTGTATTCATTATTATTAATATGTTAGATTAGCAGCTGAAAAACTAGGTTGGATAAAATTAAACTCAGCAAAATCTTAATAAAACTTATGAAAATATTGGAGTTTGTTATCACTTTATCCAGTTTATAATGAAAAATTGTATTATAGTAATTCTTAATTATAGCAATTCTCGAATAGTAGTGACACAAAATCAAAGACAATGTATAAAGGAATTACGAGCATCAGAAGAAGTGATAATATTAAGAGAATCAGCACAGATATAAATGTTCCTTATCAAAGGAATTTTTTTAAGATAATTTTT
>DAOUSL010000431.1 GCA_030627235.1 Thioploca sp. | reverse complement strand
GACTAGCTGCGCGTATTTTCTGTGTTGTTCTGTTTTTTTAGTCATTAACCTATGATACAAGAATATCGCAGTTAGTTCTTTATTTTGTCCCGTCTTAAGTTGGTAGCCTAAATATCGAAGATACTGAAGTTGATAACCAGTGTGGAAGAACTTACGTTGTAGATTCAGGGTCAAGAAAAATCACAATAGTTCAAGGGGTATCACAGAATGCCTTTGCGACAAATTTTTCTAATGTGATAAATGGTGAACATCCATCAAGAAAATAGATAGCCTAAAAAACTATCTTTCAACAAACAAAACATACTTAAAGGAAAAAACATGTTAAAACAAGCACTAATTACATCAGCCCTACTCTTAGGTTCAACCTCTCAATTATCAGCTAGTCAATGTCAGACTTATGATTCTGAATTGGATGGTGGTAGTGAGGCTAGCTTTTTTTTGTAATTTAGATAATACTGAGAAATCTAACTCTTCATTATATTTAAACGAGGGTTTTCTCGTATATGACTTGGATGAATCAATAGGTTATTGTACAAGTGCAACTGATCGCACTTGTACCTCTCCTGCTCCAGATAGAATTTCTCATCGAGAGTGGATATATGTTAAAAATACTGCAGGAACAAATGATTATTTTAAATCTCAGTTTGATGGGATTGAAGGATTTAAAAATACTCAGCTTCATATACCACTCCCAACTCACTTAACTCTAAGCCCAGCAGATGATGCCACAGCTGTAGCAGTAGATAGCGATTTGGTTATAACATTTAATACAGATGTAGTAGCAGGAGGATTTGGTAAAGATATAATCATCAGAAAAGCTAGTGATAATTCATTTATCGATTCAATAGAGCCTGAAGTCGCAAGTATTAATGAAGCAGTTGTAACTATCAATCCTACTACAACCTTAGACTTTAATACAGAATATTATATACAAATAGATAATGGAGCTTTTACAGATGCTTCAGATAACTACTATGGAGGTATATCAAGCACAACTATTTGGAGTTTTACAACGGTAGATGTTTTTACACTATCAAAAACTACTGCGTCAGTAAGCGAAACAGGAAGTGAAGATTCATTTACAGTAGTGTTAAATTCTCAACCTACAGATAATGTAGTATTTAATATTACAAGTGCAGATACAGATGAAGCTACTGTATCAACTGATACTCTAACATTTACAACTGCTAATTGGAATACAGCTCAAACAGTAACGCTTACAGGAGAAGATGATAGCAT
>DAOUSL010000424.1 GCA_030627235.1 Thioploca sp. | reverse complement strand
GGGTTAAAGATGTAGAAAATCATCCAGATAGTTATAAATATGAACGTGCAGAACGTTTGGATGTTTGTATTAGTGGTCTGGAACAGGTTGAATCCACGTATAAAATGGCATAATAATCTGTCTGAATCAGGATTCACAGAATTTTAGAATTAACAGAATGAAAACCAATTCCGCATTTTTTGACTTTATTCTGGAAATTCTTTAATTTTGATTCAGACTATTTAACATCTTCAAATAGTTTCATAGCTGATTTTCCTACTATTTTTGCCATTGTGTCGTGTTCGATGTCTAGGGAACGGCAGGTTTTGTACCAGAGTTCGTAGTTTCCCCATAAGGATATAAAAATCTGCGTATTTTTACCTTCTAATATACCTAATACCATTCCAAATAAAAGATAAATAAAAATAAATAAAAAACTTGAAATACCATAAAGAAAGCCTAAATTAAACATTAAAGAGGATGTTGTTAATAATAATGTTATCAAGATTAATACTTTTGCTTCATCTTCTATTAATTTTCTTGAGGCTATTCCTAAAAATACGACTATTATTAAGAATCCTATAAGTTCTATAAATATTATGAATGGTTCTGAGAATATGATTGAATTTCCGAATATTTCTGGGAATATAGCTATGAGTGCTTCTAAGGTCTTTCTTGTTACTATAAATGTTTCTGCAAATGCCCATAAAGATATTCCTAAGAGTACCCCTAAGAATGTGAATATTTTTACAACTTGATGAAAATCACGTTTTAAAATTTGTTGTTTGAAACGTTGCCGTATTTTTGCTGAGACAAATAACAATATATTATGAAATGAAAAACCTACCAAATATTTAAATAACTTTTTACTTTTAAACTCATTTTCCTCTTCAATATTATTAGCTAACCTCTCTGCAAAAAAATATCGGATTTCTTCTTGTCGAAATACATTTACCTTTTCTAATTTATAAGTATTAACAATAGATTTTGTAATATTATCTTTTGTTTCTTTCCTAGTTGTCCAATCAGCAAAAACTTTAGCAACTAAAAATTCCATAGAGGACTTGTGAGCAAACTTAAAAGTATTATCTTTGGTTAAATCTGTAACTAACAAACCACAAGTTCGAACATCATTTTCAATAGATTCTAAAGTAAGTTGTTTATTTGCAGCGGAAAAATCAAGACGGTGTTTTAATATTTGCGGATTATTAGTAGCAGATAACGAAACTTCATTAGGCATAGTGTCAATCAACTTGTGAATCACTTTACTTAATTCATTACTACTAATTTGATTCGGTAAATCATT
>DAOUSL010000456.1 GCA_030627235.1 Thioploca sp. | reverse complement strand
TTGAAGGAGGATGATTGATAAGTAGTATTTTTCAGCAGTTGTTTTAATTGTGTCTTGTTGTTTTAGATTCAATATAGGTAGCTGTGAATGAGGTAACATTTCAATCTTTGGACAGCTTTTAATCACTGGCACTTTAACCACAATCTCTTTTATAATAGGTTCACAGATTACTTTTTTACCACAACCTGTAAGTAATAATACTGCTATAATTCCTGCGCACGTTTTATTAACCATTGATTTGCTCCTTCACATGATTCTGGTGCCCGAATAGTTAGTTTTAAATCGCTGAATCGCTGACGATGTTTTTCCGATTCTTTTCTGGCAAATGCTTTTTGCTTTCGGTAGCGCGTTGACATAGCCTCAGATTGTAATCCTAACTGTGTAATATCCTGATTCTGCTTTTCAATAGCATGTTCTAAAGATAAAGTATTAGACTTTAATATTGTATTTGCTATTTCAACCCTTTCCACCGCAAGATTTAACTTTTCTATTTTTAAATCTTTCAGTGAGTTAGACACCGATAATCCAGCGATGACACTAGCGACTAAAATGTGAATCCAATACTTTTTTAGAAATAAAATAACAACTGGCATTTTACTTATCCTTATATTCGTTTACAGCATACGTTTTTATCATGTGTGCAAGTAAAGCTGACACGGGAGTTATTAACGAAGCGACAATTGCCGCCACATGAATATTAAACTCTGTAATGTCTGAAAGCCATATAAATGTTTCAAAATATACAAAGAAGCATAGATATAAAATACTGAATATTATGGCACGTCTTACAAGTTGGAATTTGTGTATGAAATCTGACATTATAATTCCAAAGGTGCTGTACCTGCATACATACTAAGATAAATAGTATCAGTTATATCTACAGGTCTAGTCGTTGTTTCATCTACATAAATAGCATTCATATAGGGAAGGAGAGTTGCTTTATCAATAGGCTTAATGACAGCATAGAAAGCACTCTCTTCCTCAGTAGCAGGGGTAAGTTTAGCTTCTCTAATACCAAGTACCTGCCAATCTAAACCATAAACTAAGAATAACCCTAGTAATACTTCTTCGGTTAAATTGTCAT
>DAOUSL010000389.1 GCA_030627235.1 Thioploca sp. | reverse complement strand
TGTATCATTATCTTCAAAAGACCAGCCGATAGCATATGCACCCAATGAGATACTTTGGGTAAATATTACTAATATTATAAGCTTGGCTATTTGTTTCACTTTTGGAGTTCATTTAACATATGATTTCACAGAATAAACCATCTAATAATTATTGTCAAGATTTTTTAATTAGTCAGGTAGGGTAAAGCTTTATCTTGCCCACCAAAATAACAAAGTATTTAAGTCGGGTAGGGTCGGTGAAGCAGAGCGTAACCGACCATTTATATTATAGAATTTATTAAAACGTTCGGTTTCACGTTGTTGCACCGACCTTACATAGCTTGTATAATAGAGCAATGATTAAAAATTAAGAGAAAAATATGCGATTAATAATAATATTGAGCCTTTTGATATCTACATCTTCAATAACTGCTTCAACTGTCAATCAATGTGAAGACACACCAAAAGATGCAATAATGGAATTACCAATCCCATTAAGTGAATGGGGTAAAATTATATGTACTCCTTATGGTCATATTATTAGCAGCAAAGAAGGATGGATATGGTCAAATCCAGGGAATTACAAACCGGTTATCATTCCATCACAAATGGTCAAATCAAATCCTAAGAAACTTGATAATAAGTCCTATTTTAAGAAAATTGTATGGAAACAATTGCAAAGTAAAGAAGCAGAGTTAGCTATACAAGTTTTTGAACAAGGTTTTGATCATTCATCCATAAGACCAAATGTCTATAGTATGAAAGTAATCTCAATATCTGGAAAAGAATTAGGGTTTCAATTCTTTGAGTTCGAAAATAACCATTGGGGAATATGGTGCAACAATGAATGCAATCCAAATTCAAGATTTATGATTTTGAATATGAAAAAAAGTCTAAACGTAAGTAAGGTCAACTCGTAAGCCGTATATGTTTAATCAAGTTTAATTAACAAATTATGATTTGGTATGGTGCATAAGCGATAGCGTCATACACCATATCTAAACTGAAATATGTAAAACACTATTAACTAAATTAATGTCGTGTGGTGCATGACGTTCTAACTTATGCACCTTACAAACTTACTAGTGCCAAGGTTCGTGTTGCACACCCTACCTGGCTGCTTATACGCCTTACGAGTTCATTTCACCGACCCTATCAGGCTACCAATCTTTTCATTGTTCTAAACATCTATCGTAAAACTCCTTAGAGCCATACCATGCTTTTTCAATTGGTTTGTTACCAATCTTTACAGCTAGCTTTTTCAATGTTTTGAGATCACCTGCTAAACAAGAAAATTTAGCAAAATTATTTACATTCCAATCATCAGGATACTTTTTTATAAGTTGCTCAAACCCTGTTTTCATTTTCAACCAATCAGTACGACCACTTTTGAATAAATTTATCCTTGAGCCTGACCAATGGAGACGTGCATACATTTCATCACCTAAATAACTTTTAGTTTTTTCTACAGTTTCATC
>DAOUSL010000106.1 GCA_030627235.1 Thioploca sp. | reverse complement strand
CTATTGGATAATTATGTTGAAAACCAAGATTCTCAAATACTTGAGCTAGAACTTGTTGCCACTCTATCTCTCCTTTAGTATCTAATTTTGCTAAGGTACTTATGCTTCCAAATACTTGTTTTTTCAGTTCAATTCCAATAACCGAATCCATACCTAAAACTATCTTGCCAACATCTTCTAAGTTATAGCCGTTTAATCTGGGAGCTTTGCTTCCACTATTTCTTATAGTTGAACGATCAAGATTTATGACAGAAATTTCATCGTGAAGTTTGCGGATATTACTGTTAAGAGTGCTTAATGGCACGGTGATGTAATTGGTTATGTCTTTCTTGGTATAAATATCATTGCCAATTGAAGAAATCAAACCAGTATCTTTCATTGCTTTACCAACATCTATGTGATTTTGTTGGGCAATTTTTTGGAAATTGGGGTTAAGACCGCAGGCTTGTTTTATGGCGAATTCTAGGGCGGTTTGTACAAAAGATATTGAAAGTGTAACAGCCCTTTTTCCTATATGAACTTGGTTTTTGCGTAACCCATTATTTGCAAATGCTAATGCGTAAGTATGAATTAATAATCTTATGGTTTCTGTGGTATAAACCTCTATTTTACGACCATAATGTGGACTATTTTTACTAGTTACTTTAACAAAGTTTCCCCCCACGCTCCATCCGTTGTTAACAAAAGGTTTAAGTGTTTTAGGAGGAGAGTTTCCCCCCACGGCTTGTAGAGTTTTATGATCCATACCTAACAATTTTGCAGTTCCACGTAAACTCATAACTGCCGTACCATCATTCAAAACGTAAGCATCACATTTTATTCCAGGGATTAATTCTACTTCCCCATAGTGTACAGCTTCTAATTTTTGCATAGGAATTTTCCGGTAAAATATTGATTATACCAGATTTTAAAATATAAATAGACTGAGATAAAATTTTATGTTGGAATATTTTGGTAGGTATTCCCAGCATGGATATTTGGAATAATAAAAAATTATATGGTTAGGACTTACGCATTGACAAAAGCTAAAAAATATTAATTCAATAAAATGTTGTGTTATTGGAACGTAACTCAACATTTCAAATGTCTATGTATACAAAATTGTTTAAATCAAAACTCTTTCAGTAAATCAATTATACTGTATAATTATAAAATATGTTTAGGAACAAAGCATATCAAATTCAACACGAGGATGAAAAATGGATAAAAAAACTGTAGATGATTTTGTTGATAATTTTTCTTTTGCAATTAAAACTATTGGTAAACTTTTAAAACAGAGCTTTGATGATAATGGTAAAAATCGGATAGATAATTCAAATATAATATTAGCAGTTATAGTTGGGTTATTTGGTAAATCATTGGTTGATAATTATTTTGAAAAGTTGACCAATAAAAAATTGGAGAAATATGGTTTAAAACTTTATTTGAAAGTTAGATTTGTGCAAGTTAACAAGTCTTTATCGGAAATTGGATATAAACTTGAGAATAAGTATAAACATAAATATATTTATAATTGTATTAATGACAGTTTAAATGATGATCTTAAAGAACTTGAAAAAATTGAAGATGTTTATAAAGTTTTTAATCCACGCCAACATAAGTCAATAATTTCCATCAAGCGTAGTTATGAACGTATTTTAAAGAAATTTGGTTATTCTCAGAATATAATTGATTCTTCTAAAGGTTTAGGAGATAAAAAAATATGAACCCTGAAAAGACAGCCGATTTTCGCACTGAATTTATTAGCTTCCTAAAGTCTAGGGGTTATCCTGCAAGTGGTATTTTTCGCAATGCCAAAATTGGGGAGATTAATGTAGATTATTTAATCACGCTCCCAAATTCCAATGAGAAGCTAGTGATTATCACAGTCCAAAGGTCAGATAATTATTTTGCACAATTAAGAAAGCAGTTTGAAATGTGTCGGCAAGAAATGGGGATACCTAATTATCCCATCTGTATTTTAACACCGACTACAAAGGCTCAGAGCAAATATCCATTTGCTGTATATTATCTGGATAATATTGAAAACTTTCAAAAAATTAACTTTGAATTACTGCCGATTTTCCAAGAGTTATCTTTAAATAATCCAGCTTTGGAACAGTCTTTGTCTGCTAAAGAAATTGCAAAGACAATCGAAATGATGAACCTTTCATATACGATGGAAACCGATTTTCAAGCTTTTTCCACTGATACTGAAAACAAAAAACGAGAAAGCTTCTATAAACCGGAAGAAAAACCAGGATATTTTGAATACTTTCTAGCAGGTGTTGGATTGATTCCCAGTTTGATTTTGCTAGTATTGCTACTCATAGAACTGGTCTCATTGGAATACGGAATCGCGGCGTTATTAACACTAATATTGATACCTTTACTTTTCTACTTCTTTGAGGAAAAGGACGATGAGACAGCTAACTATCCTATACCAAGTTTTACAGCCCTTAATTCTGACGAGATTGCCGTATTACGGGCTGGACGCAAAGGAATTGTTCATACAGCACTCTTTAATCTCTGCTATATCAAAGAATTCTTGATGTTCAAAAAGGTAAAAGAACCTTATGATGCCAAAATTCACAGTGGTACCGAAAAAGTTCCATTTAGAAACATTGCAAATGTAAGCAGATGCTACATCAATAATTCGTCAACTCAGCAACCAGAAGGTACGATTGAGAAAATCATTTACCAATTTGCCAAGAACAATCAAAGACCAGTAAAGGCTAAGGATTTTTTTGCGGATTTAAGTTTACAAGCCACTTTGGATGAGTTTATGGAACCCATCCATCAAAAATTGATGCAAATGCATCTACTAAAAGCTAAACATGACAAAACAACTTTAGGTAAAAATTACTTAAAAAAATTAGAGGAACATTTTCAATCAGTGAAATATACAATATCCGACGTAAATCCTAGCTTTATATTTGCTATTTATGGTCTTAAGGAATTAGATACTTCAAAAGATTTCTCTGGATTTGCTATGGTGTTATCAGATACATCGACTGAGGAGTCAGAAGATTATGGAGGTGATGATGATGGCGGTGGCGGATAATTTGTATTTCATGACTTATCATTTTAAATGATATTTATTTTA
Organism: Thioploca sp.; assembly: GCA_030627235.1. Taxonomy (GTDB): domain Bacteria; phylum Pseudomonadota; class Gammaproteobacteria; order Beggiatoales; family Beggiatoaceae; genus DRQV01. The sequence goes on along the minus strand of DAOUSL010000106.1, from coordinate 12,580 downwards.
AAGGATTAAGAATTTAAAAAATATGAACCATGAAAAAACAGTCAGGTAGGGTGAGCAACGATAAAATATATTGCCCTACCTATTTACGAGCGTCAATAATTGTCTGAATCAGAATTTACAGGATTAGAGGGTTTTCAGAATAAAAACCAATAATGGTTAGTTTTCATTCTGTTAATTTTCTAATTTTGCAAATTCTGAAAACTATTAAATCAATGATACTTTCAATTTAATCTAAATTACCCCGCATAATTAACTAATTCTTATTTAGGAAAGCTATCTATCATAAAAGTATATTTCCCCTACTTAGGAATTACCCTGTCAAATACACCTAACATTTGATATATTCCACTAAATCAAGCATACTAACAAAATATATCTTTAAAACAACATACTAATCCTACTTTTAAGTCAAACTGATTTATAATAAACTAATGAGTATAACTACCCCAATTTTTGCTATTGTTACTCCTTTTTTTGCAGATGGAAAAATAGATTTTGACGCATTGAATAACTATCTAATATTCCTCCAAAAAAGAGGGGTGAAAACTATTTTAACTAATGGTACTACCGCAGAATTTCCTTCATTATCTATAGAAGAAAGAATGAAGTTATTAGAATATTGTCGGAAAGCTTTTGAAGGAACGATATTAAATAATATAAGTTCTTGTTGCCAAGCTGATTGTGTGAAATTAGCTAATCATGCAGAAAATTATGCTGATAAACTAGTTATTTTACCTCCATTTTACTATGCTAAAGTTACTGAAGCTGGGATTATAAATTTTTTAAGTGAAGTGTTACAACAAATTGATATACCAACCTTATTATATAATTTCCCTAAACATACCAATAATGTTATTACACCTGAAATATTAACTAATTTACTAACCAAACATAATAATTTGATTGGAATAAAGGATTCTAGTGGTGATTTAAATAATTCCATTAAACTTAAAAAAATAAATAATTTACAAGTTTTTATTGGTAGTGATAGATTAGCTTTAGAAGCATTATCAAGTGGTTTGGATGGTTTTATAACTGGAGGAGGCAATGTGTTCCCTGAATTTGTAGTTGCCATCTCACATTATTTTTCTACAGATAGCTTACCAAATGCCAAACAAGCTCAAGCAAATTTAAATGTTTGGAGTCAATTTAGGAAGCAATATACAACAGGTGAAATTGCGATTACTAAAACAGCTTTATCTGCTCGCATTAATAATTTTCCTACTTTCGTTAGATCGCCATTAAGTGTATTATCAGAGAATGAATTTAAACAAACTTTGTTATTTATGGAAAATAATAATTTATTAGTTTAAACTCTAAATAGAACCAAAAAATTGGGTATGAAAATTGCTGTATAACGTTTCCCGATTGAGCACAGTACTATTTGTTTCGGGAATGGAGCGTAGCAGATTTCCCGAAACTTTGTACTTTATACAAACGGTAAACGCTATATAACGCACACCATACTAATTTTTTAAAATAATTATTAACTCTAAACTTAAGCTATTTATATCTGTAATTAACTATTTAATATGAAAATTAATCTAAAAGACATTGCTGGTATCTTATTTTTTCTAGCTTGTCTTACTTATGCTATAGGAACTAGCGTTTTAACTGAACGTAATGCTAGACATCTTGATGGACGTTATATTTATGTTAGTGGTGCTACTTGGTTAGCTGGTAAATCTCCATATGATATTGAAAATTTTGGTAAATTTTGGAAACAACATATGGTCAACGAAACAGCTAGGAAAGAATTTTTAAAAGAAGGTGGAGCTGTCTTTGCCTATCCTCCGACTCTCGGAATCATTTCTATACCATTGGCTTTATTTCATTGGGATACAGCAAAATATATCTTGGATGCTATTAATATTTTATTTCTGCTTTTAATCGCATGGTTTTCAGCATTATTCATAAGAAATATACCAAATGTAAAACTCAGTAATATAGGAATTGGAATGGGTTTAGGTTGTATGTTAGCCGCAATTCCAACTACTATCTTTTTAGGCCAAACCTCTTTACTGGCTTTAGTTGGTTGTCTTGGAGCGGCATATTTTTTACAACGTAGAAAACTTTGGATAGCCGCATTATTCATAATTCTTGCCAGTATTAAACCACATGTATCACTATTATTTGTAATATTTTTATTATTTCGAGAAACAAATTGGACTTTTTTAGGCTTATCATCATTGTTTGTTAGCATTACAAGTATGGGAATTCTAATGTTAGGCGGATCATATAACCCAATTACAGAAGTCATTAACATCATGAACGCCTATACTTCAATTTCATTCAATGCTCCTACTAATATGTCTGGATTGTACGTAATTTTAGGAAGTTTAGGTTTTAGCCATAGTACAATTTCTATCTCACCAGTGTTAGGTTTACTTGCTACATTGATTTTAGCTCTGATTTTTAGAAATAATAATATTCAAACTAAACAGAATCTATTGCAAATGGTTTTGATATTTTCTTTAACCGCAATCTTTTTACCAATTCATCTCTATGATTATACAATATTTTTCTTGGCAATGATGTTATTGGTAACTGTCAGATGGCAAATTGGATTATTATTGCTTCCAAGTATAATTTTAATTGCGAGACCTAATAATTTAGCCAATTTATTACCTAACGATATTTCACCAGTATTATTAGGAAGTTTGGGAGCTATTTATTTAGCAATTGCTGTCATAATTATGATTTTTAAGTTTAAAACAGGTATAGAAGAATGATTTCACAACGACGTGGTTTTATTATATTGATTGCAATTCTGATTCTTATTGGAGGAGTTACTCGTTTAATACCTTTATCCTCTCAAGAACGCATGATCAATTCAGTTTCTGAAGATGGTTATCTGATGATGACGATTGCTCGGAATATGGCGTTAGGTCATGGCATGAGCATAGCAGATGGTACAATTCCCACTAATGGCACTCAACCTTTAACTACTGGTATATGGGCGGTTGGTTATTGGATTGTTGGCGGAGATAAAATTAAAGGAATTATATTCGTAATTTTGCTGCAATTTATCATGGCTAGTTTGGCTGCTGTGATACTTTGGCAGGGTGGTAAACGTATACTGCATAATTCACCTCATGCTGGAACGATAGCAGCATTAGCGGCAGGAACTTGGTATGCTAGTCCAATCTTGGTTGGGCATACCATGAATGGCTTAGAAACTGCCTTATACTCTATGTGTTTAATAGGAATAGCTATGTTATTTAGTTTTTCCAAACAGAGTTGGAGTATGTGGCGTTGGTTTGGTTTAGGAATATTGTTGGGTATAACTTTTTGGGTAAGAAATGATGCTGTATTATTAATTTTTGCAGCTTGTATAACCCATTTATTATTAGGCTCATTTGAATTTAACGCATTAAAACAGCGGTTTATTCAAGTTATATTGATGGGAGCTACTTCGGTTATTGTCGCCCTACCTTGGTTAATAAATAATGTAGTAAACTTCGGTCATTTAATGCCAATTAGCGGTCAGTCAGAATCATTAACAGCAGTATTTGCAGAAAACTTACCTTATATTCCCACTTTTTTGGTTGAATATTTATTCGTCTTTTTACCAATTCCCCATTCATTAGATATTCAAACTTGGGTGAAAGTTGCTTGTGCTGTTTTCATGGTTCTGGTGTTGGTTTGGATGTTAGTGAGAAAATTGTATTTAGAAGAACGGCGTTTGACAGTATTGATTAGTATATTCACAATATGTTTGGTAACTTTTTATGGATTATTTTTTGGTGCTACCTATTTTATTGATCGCTATATGTTTCCAACTACACCTTTCTTTGCTTTGTTATGGGCTAGTATCGTGGTGTATATTTGGCAACATTTACCGGCTCAAAAAATTACCACACCGATAATTGTTTTAATTTTTATTACTATCATGACAGGGTTACATGTACGTTCCTATCTATTTACTAAACAAACTAGTATTTATCACCAATATTTAGGTGGTTACAGCCTCCATTTTCATTTAGCTAAGTGGATTACAGATAATGTACCAGAAGATAGTTGGGTAGGTTCGTGGCAATCTGGAACTACTGGTTATTTTCATGATCGTACGATTAATTTGGATGGCAAAACTAATCCTGAATCATTAGCAGCTCGTCAACAACATAAGCTACCTGAATACATGTTAAACAAAGATATTCAGTATTTTGTAGACTGGCTAAACTGGTACAAAATGACAGCTTGGGTGGAAAAACCTGTAGTAAAACAAAATTATGAATTTATAGTACAAGATAAACAGAAAAACTTGTTAGTTATGCGAAAGAAAACAGATAATTTGTAAAACCAACACCTTCGCCAATGGTTGTTTCGGGAATGGAGCATAGCGTATTTCCCGAAACCTAAGTAATATCAGAATGAGTTTACGAATTACATCTTGATGCAATTCTCTTCGTTCATTGCATCCTACATTTATTTAACCTTATCTAGGAAAGGTGTCTACGATTTAATCGTAAAAAGATTTTTTTTCATCAGGTCGGTCTTTAAATCTTCTGTGTACCCATAAATACTGTTCTGGAGCTTGCTTAATTTGAGTTTCAATAAGTTTATTAATTAACAAAGCATCTTGTACATCATCCCCAGTAGGAAAGTTTTCTAAAGCTGGTTGTAATATTATTTTATAACCTTGATTATCTTTTAATCTTTGCGTAAAGAATGGTATAATTGTTGCTTTACTAATTTTTGCTAATCGTGGAACAGCAATACTGGTTGCTGCTGGAATTCCAAAAAAATCGGCAAATACACTATTTTTATGTCCAAAATTTTGATCAGTTGCCAACCAGACAGGTTTATTTTGTTTTAAACTGCGTAACATTTCACGTATATTATCTCGAGGAATTGTTTTTTCAGCCTTATCTTTACGGCTTTTTTTCATAAGATATTCCATTAGTGGATTTTCATGTTGACGATAAACCGCATGGAGTATAGTAGTATGCATCGTTAAAAAACGACTGCCAAGTTCAAGTGAAGTAAAATGGGCACTTAATAAAATGACTCCTTTATCATTTTCTAAACCGGAGTTTAAATGTTCTAAGCCTTCAATATGTTCCAAAGGTTTTAATCGAGTATCTTTAAGCCACCAAGCACTAAACATCTCTAATAAACCCATACCTAAAGATTCAAAATGTTGATATAGTAAATCATGTCGTTGTTTGTCAGTTAAGTTGGGAAAACATAGTTTTAAATTAATTGTTGCAATTTTACGTCTACGAGCGGCCAAACGATAAGTAATACGTCCGATCATCCGACCAACTGCTAATTTCCAACTGTTAGGTAACTGAATTAAAGCCCAAAAAATGCCCATTCCAATCCATAATAGCCAATAACGAGGGGTTAATAGTTGTAATAGATTCATGTTAAGTTGTTATAATTGTTAAATATTACTGCAAGTATGATGTTGTTAGTTAATGGGTTTTTATGTAGGATGTAATGAGTTTACGAATTACATCTTGATGCAATTCCCTTCGTTCATTGCATCCTACATTTATTTAACCTTATTTAGGAAAGTTGTCTGTTAGTTAAATTATTTTATAATAATGTTCTGTAAAGAGTTCATAATCAATTGATTAAAATCCAAATCTTAAAAATTTCTGTTAACCAAAAACATATATAAACATGCATATTTTACTTATAGAAGATGATGCCAAAGATTACCTTGAAATTCGGCAATTATTAGATCAACAATCAAGTCAAGTGACTATAGATTGGGCGCCTAATTATGAAATTAATTCTCAACAAATAGAACAAGGTCAGTATGATATGCTACTAGTTGGTTATCGTGCTACTCAAACCCAACAGCAAAAATTTTTAGATGATTTAGAAAATTATATAACTATTCCAATAATTTTATTGACTAAAGATTATGAATCTATCGATGCCAAATTTATTGAAAGATACCATACCCATTTTTTACGTAAAGAGCAATTAACCTGGTCACAATTACAACAAACTTATTATCATCTATCGCATTCCATTAGTTCTCACGATAAAATAAAAGTATTTCAAACAATTTTCGATAATGCGTTTGAGTTTATGTGGTTAATTAATCCTGATGGAATTTTATATGAAATTAATACTGCTGCTTTAAATCTAAGTGGTTCACAAACTTCAGAGGTATTAAAAAAGCCAATCTGGGATTCTCCTTGGGCTTCTCAAAAAACTCAACTGAAATTAAAAACTGCCCTTAGTATAACAGCAAATGGCAAGTTTATCCGACATGAAATTGAAATCCAAAAGTTAAGTGGTAAGTCAATAATATTAGCTTTCTTATTTACTCCTCTATATGATTCAGAACATAAGCTAGTTTGGTTTTTAGTGGAAGGAAGAGATTTATGCGAACGCAAAGCTTTAGAACAGCAACTTGATTATACCAATCTACATGATCAGTTAACTGGCTTACCTAATCGTCATTTATTTCTCGAATATTTAGAACAAGCTATATCAAGATCAGCAACCAATAAAAACCATTTGATAGCTATACTATTCATTTATTTAGATAGATTTTCTCTAATTAATGGTAGTTTAGGACATGATATGGGTGACTGGTTGATTATGGAAATATCTCAGAGATTACAAGATAATTTACCAGAAGAGTATTTTTTAGCTCGGTTTAATGGTGGAAAATTTTTAATTTTATTGGAAGATATAGAAGATTTATCCATTGCTAATCAATTAGCTATTGATATTAATAAAGAAATTTTATCCACCCCATTTTCATTAGACAGTTATTCGACTGTTAATTCTGCTAGTATAGGAATTGCTTATCATACGAAACAAGAAGATGCCTCAACTGTACTACGCAATGCTGATATTGCTATGCAACGTGCTAAGTCTAAAGGTAAATCTTGTTATGTTGTGTTTAATCGTGGGATGTATGATCAAACTATTTCTCGTTTACAAATTGAAACTGATTTACACCAAGCTATTAATAAAAAAGACTTTGTATTATTATATCAACCTCAATTAGAATTAGCTACTGGAGAGATGATTGGTATAGAATCTTTAATTCACTTTCGTCATCCTAATAATGGTCTTATTTCATCAATTAACTTTATTCCTTTATTGGAAGAGACCGGATTGATTGTTCCTATTGGGGAATGGAGTTTAGATACTGCTTGTAAACAGTTGAAAAATTATCTAAATGCTGGGTTGGCAATAGATCATATTTCAGTTAATTTATCAGTGCATCAATTTTGTAACAAACAATTGTTGGAAATTATAATAGAAGCAATTGAAAAATCAGAATTGAATCCAGAACATTTGGAATTAGAATTAACCGAAAGTATATTGTTAGAGGATATTAACTCTGCAATTAGAACTTTGAAATTATTCAAAAAAATTGGGATTAGAATTACTATTGATAATTTTGGAACTGGCTATTCTCCTTTGACTTATCTCAAACGTTTCCCTATCGATCAAATAAAAATAGATAGTTCTTTTATTAAAGGAGTAATTTCATCACCAGAGGATACTGCCATCACTGTAGCAACTATTGAAATGGCACATGCGTTAGGTTTGACTGTAGTTGCCAATGGGGTATCTACTGAAGAACAACGTGATTTTCTACTAGATCAAGGCTGTGATTTTGCCCAAGGAGATTTATATACACCATTATTGGAAGATGAAGATATGTTGAAATGGGGAGTCGCTTTTACAAAATGATAAATTTTTCGATTAATATAGCTTAAAACCATTCAAGCTTTTTGAATATGACATTTTTCCAATGGAATGATGACTAGTTCTAAATCATCGTTAGCTTTATCATCAAATCCATCAGATTAAGATAAGTTGAAATAATTACCCATGATTTCATTTATCTTTCACAAGCTCAAGCATTTCTTTTAAATATTTAATCTCAATTTTAAGTTTTTCTATTTCATGTTGTGCATTTGAGTTATAAAGCACTTGTCCTTGACCGCTATTGTTATTTTGATAATTACTTCCAATAAGACACAGAACACCTTTCTCTCCAAAGTTCACTAATCCCAATAAATCCACTTCAAATATTTCTGCAATTTGATTTAACCTTGAAAGTTGTGGGTCTGTCTCTCCATGTTCAATCTTGGCATAGCCATTTATGGACATTTTTAATTTATTCGCCATTTCTTCTTGTGACCAATTTTTTGCATTTCGCATCAAACGAATTTTCTCTTGTATTTCCATATCTTGTGTGTGTAGTGGGTAAAATCCATAGTGTGGGTTGGTTGTTTGGTTTTTGTATTAAGTATATTCTACCAAAACTTTTATATTTACGTCAACACTTCAACTGACATTGAGGAAAATTCTATGTCCAATTTTAATTTACTACCTTTAATCAAGAATTTAGTAATAGTAGCAAGTACTATTCTAGTTGTAAATGCTTGTAATGCACAACCTCCTGAAGAAGATGGTATTAATAAAGTTCCAATTGCTAAAGATACAGCATCTAAAACGGAAAAAGTTGCTCCACAATATAAAATTACTCCACGTCCTTTAAATAATGAATTATCTGAGAATCAAATGCGTCCACCTCCTTGTAGTGGAATTGCTACTGGCTTAGTATCTCCTCGTGTTCAAGAATTCTTAACTTGTGATTTGATTAAGATACTTGCAAAACCTGATAATGTACAAAGTTTTAAAGTGAAACCTGTAGCAGATATTTCTGTTCCTGAAAAAGAAAGATTAGGTAATTATCCGATAGAACCTAATGGTAAAGGACTTGATTTAAATGCCGAGCAGTTAAAATCTCTTCAAAAGTTAATTTTTTCTGAAAAAAGTCATGTTTTTGGGTTTGAAAAACGTTGTAATTTCCGTCCTGAAATTGGATTACATTTTGTAAAGGGTAATGAATCAGTAGAAATGTTATTTTCTTTTGCTTGTGATTTATGGTCATTTGTTCATAAAGATAAGCAAAAACTAGAAGATTTTGATCCTGTACATAATGATTTGGTTAAACTTTATAACTCCTTATTTCCTGTTAGCAATACACCCACTACTCAAGATTGATACACAAAATATTATTCTCAGGATAACAATATTATGAATAGAAATATTAATGTTTTATTCCTCTTAATAGGAATCTTTGTTTCACATATTTCGATGGCTGCCACACTACATGTCATTATTGTTGGTGATACTAATGCCTCGGATATTGGAAGAAGTGTAACTATAGATGTAAGAAGAATTGAAAACCTAATGAAAATTGTTTCCAAATCTACTGAATTAAGACTTAATATTCAGAAAATAACTGGTAATAATTTAACTCCAAAAAATGTAGAAAATGCAGTAAATCATATTTCTCCTGGATCAAATGATGTAGTATTTTTCTATTGGACTGGACATGGTTATAATCGTGGAGATTCTGTACTACCAACAATGTATCTTGGTAAACAAGAAAGTTTGAATCTTGGTTTATCAAAAATAGCCAAAATTATTAGAGGTAAAAATCCCCGTTTCTCAATTGTTATTGGAGATACCTGTAATAAACCAATTAATGGGAATAGAAGGGATATAAACCTTTCAATTAGGGGTTCAGAAAATTATAAAAAACTTTTCTTAAAGTATAAAGGTCAGGTGTTGGCTGGTGGTTCTAAAGTTGGAGGGTATTCCTATGGAAATGGGAGAACAGGTGGAGTATATACTACTGCTTTTCTTAATAGTTTAACTATTGAATTAGCAGCTACTGGTATTCCAAGTTGGGAAGAATTAATGCAAAGAGCTAAAAAACCTATAGAAGTAGCATCAGGAATAATTCAACAACCTATGTCTAGTACACGTGGTGTTTCATATATGGGAAATTTAGCAGTAAATGTAGAAGATTGTGAAAATATGCGTAATAGACCAGACGGAACATGTGGTGCACCTCCTGAATTGAATACAGGAGGACAACCAAGTTTTGGAGGCTCTCCTGGTAACGTTGGTGGATGTACTGATGATAATGATCCAAATTGTTGGTAAGTAATTTATTAAGCTCACTAATGTGGGCTTTTGAGGAATAATTTCATGCTAAATAAAAGTTTTACTATACTTGTTTTTTGTTTATTATCAAGTAGTTTATTAGCCAATACCCTTCATACAATTATTATTGCAGATACAAATAATTCAAATGGAGGAGTGAGTTTTCAAACTGATGTTAATAAGATAAGTAAGATCATAAGAAAAATATCTAAGCAAATTGACCTTACTTTAAATTTGAAAGAAATTTCAGGCAATAAAGTCACTGTTGATAAAGTTATGTCAACAATAGAAAAATTATCTGTACGGTCTAATGATGTAGTTATTTTTTACTACACAGGTCATGGAGGTCGAAACAGTGGAAAGAGGTCTCTTTGGCCTTTGATGGACATAGAAGGTGGTGCTTTAGCAATAGATTGGGTTAAATCAACATTAAAAAAGAAAAATCCTCGCTTTCTTATGATATTGTCAGATACTTGCAATAATTTTGATAATACATTAAACCCAGTTTGGGGCAGAAGTTCTAACTCAAGTAGAAGCATGTCTTCATCATCCCAAAACTATCGTCGCCTTTTTTTAAATTATCGTGGTCATGTATTTGCCTCTGCAACTGAACCGGGTAATTTTGCATGGGGAAATGACCAATATGGTGGTTTTTTCACGGATGCCTTTTTAAAAAGTTTAAATAAGGAATTATCTACTTCAGGTTATCCAAATTGGCATGCCATAATGAAACGTGCAGAAGCACCAATTAAAGTAGCAGGTAGGATACAACAACCCCAATCAAATGTGAGCCTTAAAGGAATTCATGCAGGTATACCTGATCCGATTCCAGAACAATGTTATTACTTTTATAGACCAAATGGAGTTCTATGTTGTAAAACTCCCAGTGGAACAACTTGTGAAGAACAATCTCAACAATGTCCTAAAGGTGGACTTTTTATGAAACCAGGAGGTTTAACTTGCTGTCGAAGACCAACTGGTATTACTTGTGAATAATTTTTAGAAGAAATATTATGATAAAATCAAAATTTTTGCATATTGCGGTCATTATTAGTTTATTTATGTTAGTAGCTTGTACTAAGGATGAAGTTATTAAATACGGTAAAAAATCTCTCCCTATAATTGGTGGAATATTGGCACTTGTAGCCGTAAGTTACATTGCAAAAAAAATGGATAAGCGAGACAAAGATGAGGTAGCAGAAGCACTACAAAATTCTTCATCAGGCACAACATCTAATTGGAATAATAATGGTGGTACGAATACTATCACCACAGGCAATAATTTCACTGATAGTAACGGTAAACAATGTCGTACCTATCATGCAAAAATAATTGTTGATGGAAACTATGAGACAGGAGAAGGTAAAGCTTGTAAATTGCCTAATGGTAATTGGGAAATATAAAAAATCATCAAGCAAGGTGCGTTTGTCCCACGCACCTTACCTATCTACAACAATCCCCCAATTTGACATCAATTATAACCAGAGAATATAATTCCATCTTGATACTAAATTTAACAAGGTAAATTATGAAAGAGCCAAAAGCTGTGTATTATGGTCAACTAGAGTTAATCCCAGATATTATTTGTGACGTTTACGTTTTAAATGATGGCACTCCAGTAATGAGTGAACGTGGGACTGCCGACTTATTGGGAATGGATCAAAAAACTTTGAGAGCCGTGAGGGGAAACTGGCCACCAAAAACACTTAAACCATTTATTAATAAGGGTGATACCGTGAGGGGAAACTTTGTTGAAGTAACAACTAATAAAAGCCCACATTGTGGTAGAAAAATAGTTGTCTATACCACTAAAACAATAAAATCATTAATTCATACATATGCTTCTGCATTTCTCAATAATGGTTTGCGTAAAAATCAAGTCCATATTGGGCAAAGAGCTATAACTTTATCAGTATCTCTTATACAAACAGCTTTAGACACTGTTATAGAACAAATTTGTGGCCTAAATCCTGACATTCAAGCCACCGCTCAAAAAACCTATGCTGATATTGCTAAACTAATGAAAGATACTGGTTTTAAATGCTCAATTGCTAGTAATATTGCCACCAAAAAAGACATGGTCAACTATTTCAATGTTCCACTAAGCACCCTCAACAGCAATCTAAGAAAACTGCAATCCGAGATTGAGCAGATCGACCTTGATAAAGAAGTTATCAGAGCCAGTGGAAGTAAAGCTACTCGCTTATACGGTTATTCATTAGAAGATGTAGGAAAGCTTGCCTTAAGCATGGATTCAGTAATTGGAATTGAATTAAAAAAACAGGTATTCGGCAACATCAGCACTTTATCTAAACTGAATACTAAAGGAGAAATAGAATGGCAACAAGTTTTAGTTCAAGTCTTTAAAGGATTTGGTTTTCAGCATAATTACCAAATTGGTAGTTACCGAGCTGACTTCTTCGTAAAAGATTTAAGATTGATTCTAGAATGCAATGGCTATGATAATCATCGTTATTATAATCAGAAAGAAGAACAACAACGAGAAAAATTACTTAATCAGAATTACACTATAATCCGCTTCCACCACAAGATAACTCCAGAACAACTATTCAACGGAATCCTAAAAGCCAAAATGGGTAAAACAATAAAACTCTATGATATTGAACCT
>DAOUSL010000404.1 GCA_030627235.1 Thioploca sp. | reverse complement strand
GAATTTGTTATTCTTTAATCCTCTTAAACCAAAAAACTTATTTAACGAATAGTTGACTTACACTACGAATAACCCAACTTACAAATTTACTTCCTCATCATTTATATTGGAGAACTTGAAATAATGAGAATTTATAAAGTTTTATCATTGTTTAGTGGTTGTGGAGGTCTTGATTTAGGTTTTCGAGGTGGTTTTAACTTCCTTGGTAAAGAATATAATAAAAATAATTTTGATATAATTTGGTCAAATGATATAGATAAAAATGCCTGTATTACATATAGTAAAAACTTTAGTCACAACATAGTTTGTGCTGATATAAGAGATTTGCTTAGCAATAAATATATAGACTTACTTGATGAACCAATACCATTGAAAACTGATATTGTTCTTGGTGGATTTCCGTGTCAAGATTTTAGTCATGCAGGAAAAAGAAAAGGGTTTGATAGTAAAAGAGGTACGCTATATCAGACTATGTTAGAGATCGTAAAAAAAACAACTCCTATGTTATTTTTGGCAGAGAATGTTAAAGGTCTATTAACAATGAATGATGGTGATGCTATAAAACAGATAGTCTCAGATTTTGAACAACTTGGATATAATGTTTCTTATAAACTATTATTAACTGCTGATTTTGAAGTACCACAAAAAAGAGAAAGAGTTTTAATTATTGGTACAAGAAAAAATCTATTACCTAATTTTGAATTTCCGAAACTTGTTACTAATAAAGATAATTGGATATCCTTGGATAATGCAATAGGTGATTTAGAAAATAAAGCAGAAGGAAGCATTGAAAATCATTTTTGGTCAAAAGCAAAAAAGAATAAAGGTCAAGGAAATAATGCTGTTTCAAAACACCAACCTGGACCAACTATGAGAGCTGAACATCATGGTAATATAGAATTTCATTGGAATGAAAAAAGAAGATTATCAGCTAGAGAAGCGGCACGAATACAATCATTTCCTGATGATTTTATTTTTTATCCATCAACATCTAGTTCCTATAAACAAATAGGCAATGCTGTTCCTCCAGTTTTTGCTTGGCATATTGCAAAACATATTAATAATTTTTTAAATAGTAAACTAATATATCAATTCTTAATTATGAATGCTTAATTCTTAATTAGATTCAAAAAAAAATTACCCAAAAATCGAACATCCGACCACGATTGAAATTAATTTGATTAGAGATGAATCTATTGAATATAATACATATGACAAATGGGTTGAACACTGGGAAAATAGTGTATAAACTTAGGTAAAATTAATTTGAATTTGTTATTCTTTAATCCTCTTAAACCAAAAAACTTATTTAACGAATAGTTGACTTACACTACGAATAACCCAACTTACAAATTTACTTCCT
>DAOUSL010000411.1 GCA_030627235.1 Thioploca sp. | reverse complement strand
TTGACACATCTACGTCTAGAAAATAAGCTAGATTGTAGTCTCAAAGTTTAAAATAGTTGAAAGATAGTTCCAAATGTAGTTTATTAGGTTTTGACGAACTTAAATCCCAGATTCTAACTCGAAGTGCGACAGGTATTTAGTTCTTGGTTAAATACCTGATTAGGAGTTAACCATCCATGTCGTTTTCTCGGTCTATTGTTTAATAGATTAACATATCTTTCTAAATCTTCATCACTAACAGTATCAAAATCTGTACCCTTAGGAATAAATTGTCTAAGCAATCCATTAGTGCTTTCGTTAGAACCTCTTTGCCAAGGAGCATATGCTCTGGCAAAGTAAACAGTCATTCCAGTTTCTTTTTCTATATCTTGATGCAATGAAAATTCTTTACCATTATCATATGTCATACTTATACATAATCTTGGTGGTAAATCCTTAAAATCATCAATGGTAGCTTTAAGTACTGATTCTGCACACCTATTAGGAAGTTTGGTAGCTATTAGCTTGCCGCTCTTTCTTTCAACATTAGTGATAATTGCACCTTTATGATTTTTACCAATTATTGTATCTCCTTCCCAATGACCTATATCTTGTCTTAGCTCAACTTCTGCAGGTCGTTCATCTATCATTCTACGATTAAGTATTTGATATTTTGATTTTCTATCATGCTTATATTTCTTACCTTTCCTGCGAAAATAAAGCTTAACCAAATGGGGCTTGTACTTATAGATATACTGATAGATAGTTTCATGACAAAGACTTTCTTTAGTTGCTGATGTCCACATACCTGCTACTTGCTCTGGTGACCAATATTCTTCTATAAGATCAACAACATATTTTTCAAGTATACTATTGGGCAATATCTTGCGGGGTTTAGTACTCTTTAACCTGCGAGATTTAATTAGCTCATAAGCAGTATCTGCACTAAAACTATTTTGAGTGGAAGTGTTTGATATACATCTATATATAGTGCTTTTATTACGAGATAGCTTAATAGCTATCTCGTGTATAGGATAATCTTCTTCTAACAAAGTTTCTATCTTTACCAGCTCTTCATAACTTAAGTGTTTATAGCTTTTCATATATTCTCCATATTTACTATTTAAATATGAAAACGATCATGAAATTATCAACTAATAATTTGTTGCACTTCTATTTAGAATTGGAGTTTAAAGAAAAAATATGCCCATCATATTTTGAGCTTTCTGGCACATGGTCTAAATATATTTGACTGGTTATTTCATATCCAATACCGACAAATATTTTATTCAAAAATATATCTTAGATTGTACTCTCAATGTTTATTTTGATTCCAAAATGCACCTCATTAGGAGTTAAGTAATTTA
>DAOUSL010000186.1 GCA_030627235.1 Thioploca sp. | reverse complement strand
GGAATCCACTTTGTTGGTACGGTAGTTTGTATGGATATGCTGCTAAAGTAATAGAATACTGTGAAAAAGCGGTGGAATTTGCTTCTGAAGACTGGGGGATTCGAGATAGCCGTGCATTGGCAAGAGCCATAACTGGCAATACTCAAGGTGCAATTGAAGATTTTAAATTTGTAATTGAAAACTCTACTAATAAAGAGTATGTAGAACAAACTCAAGGTTGGTTAGATTCTCTGCAAAAAGGCGAAAATCCATTTACTGAGGAGGTTTTGAAGGAAATGCGTTAATTAATTGTCTAAAATCAGGATTTACAGGATTAAAGGATTTTCAGAATAACTTCACAAGCTTATTTGGTTTTATTCTGTTAATTTTAAAATTCTGTGAATTCTGATTCTGACAAAACTTTAATCACTGATTGGTAAAATAACTTTAAATGTCGTATCTGCACTAGTATCTACTTCAATTTTCCCATTATGTTTGTCAATAATTTTTTTAACAATATCCAATCCAATTCCACTACCTTCACCACGTTCCTTAGTAGTAAAAAACGCTTCAAAAATTCGGCCTTTAATTTCTTCTGGAATTCCACAACCAGTATCAGTAAAACTAATGATTATTTGTTGATCAGAATGAAGAACCTTGATAGTTAAAGTACCTTTATTTTTCATTGCTTGTAAAGCGTTATGAATTATATTAGTCCAAACTTGTTGAATTTCATCAACATAACATTTAACTATAGGTAAAACTTGATAATCTTTTATTATTTCAATACCTTGTTTAATTTGATTATTATATAAAGTTAAAACTGTATCAATACTGTCAATGATATCTAGTTCAGATTTTTCCCCAGAAGTATCCTGATGAGCAAATTTACGCAAAGCAAAAATAACTTTAGAAGCTTTATTTATTGCTAAATTAATATTGGCACTATTATTATGAATAGAAGCAAAATTACGAGCTATTTTAACAATATTAGTTGCTTCTTCATCTCTTAATAATGGCAATAAATCCATATAATCTTCGGTAATTTTCATATACACCAAAATATCAGCTAAAATTGATGGATTTTCAATATTTTTCTCACTGAATAGTTGCCGTAATTCACGTTTAGCAGCTCTCTTTTCTTTAGAAGTTAAACTAGTTGGAGCAGCATTTTTAGCTCTATCTAACAAATTCATAAATAATTGCAAACGATTTGTTACTAAAGTAAATTTAGATAATTGCGGTAAACTAGCGGTAACATCATTGAAAGAGTCTAATACATTATCAATAGAAGCCCTAATTGCCCCCAATGGTGTATTAACTTCATGAGCTATACCAGCAATAAGTTGTCCTAGAGCAGCGAGTTTTTCTGAATGAATTAATTGAGATTGAGTCGAACGTAAATCTTCCAGAGTCGTTTGTAATTCTATAGTACGTTCGGTAACTTTCTGCTCTAAATTATGGTATAACTGAGCATTTTCAATAGAAATTAATATTTGAGAAGACAATAGACCAAGAATTTCCACCCTTTCTGAAGTAAACACATCATTAAGTTGGTTATTTTCTAAATATAGAACTCCTTTCAAAACACCTTGGTTGGATAATGGCATACATAATATTGATTTTGGACGATTTTTATTAATATAAGAACCATGAGTAAATTTATTATCCGTATTATTTAGTACCACATTTTTACCAGTACGAATTACATAATTGATAATATTGATAGATATTTGTTTGCAAGTATTAATAGAAATAGATTGTAATATTTTTACATTTGTATTATCAACTTCTACTTTAGCCTCAATAAACCAGTTGTCTTGTTTTGGAAGCAGTAAAAAACCTTTATTAGCCCCTGCATTTTCAATGATAATGTGCATCATTTTTTTCAGTAATTTGGCTAACATAATTTCTTCAGACATAGCGTGAGAAGCTTTAACTACGCTATTTAAATCTAACAAATGAGAAGCAGTAGTTTTGGTAGAAGTTAAGACTGAAATATTAGAATTAGTTGGAATTAATGTTTTATTAACTAATAATTGTGGATATTTTTCCTCTAAATCTATGACTTTAGATGTTGCCCGCCATTTTTGATAAGCGTAATGAGCTTCACGTAGATGGGTATTGGCATATTGATTATAGTCTTTTGCAAACCAAAATTGAGCTATTAACTCATTAGCTAATGCTTCATCTTGAATAAATTTATTAGTTTTAGCATTGGTTACTGCCTGAGAATATAAGTCAAGTGCTTCTGAATCTTTACCAGTAATTCGAGCAATTTCAGCTTCCACTAATAGATATTTATGGAGAAAATTTTCAGTACAATTATTAGTCCAAATCTGCATTTGTTGTTGATTTTCTAATATTTTTTGCCAGTATTCTGTTTGTTCGGATTTAGATGCTTCTAAATAAAGAGCTGTCATACTAAGAGAATAGTAAAAATTATTATCAACAACAGTAACGACCCCTAAAATAGAATTTATTAATTTTTTTGCTTTTATGGAATATTGCAAAGATTCGGCAGGTTTTCCATAGATATACAATGCTTGAGCTTTCAGTATAAAATAATAACATAAGATATTTTCATGCTCTTCATGTTTTATTAAATACTTCTCTTCAGTCATATCTTCATTGTAAAAATCAGTTTTTCTTTCCGTAAAAGCGGTTAAATTAAAAATTAATATTTGAATACCAAGTAATAAATCAATAGAAAACTGATTTTTAGCTTTACGATTAAAAACCAAATCTTTAGAAATTTTGGATAAAATATGCTTAAGACTACGACCTTGATAAAAGCTATTAAATATTTGTAGAGTGGTTAGATAACCCATATATTGTAAATCACCAGATTCCAATCCAGCTTGTTGAGCATCCCTATTCATATCTTTGATATTATTAATATGTTTAACCCAAGGTAACAAAAAACCACTAGTCATAGTATAAGCTTGACATTTGTTATCATTGAATTTATTACTTATATCAATGGCAACCATACCAAATTCATAGGCAGTTTTATATTCTTTATATACTGACCCAAGAATTATTCCATAAGCACATAAGATAGAAGGAGTTTCTAATACATAGCCATGTTTTAAACAAAGATTTACATTTTTCATGGTAATTAAAAACCACAATTCTTGATTAAAAAAATAGGCAGCTATTGCCATGTATCTTAATAGTTTAGTGGTTACGGCAATTTCTAGATTAGTAACAGTCTTTTGTTGAAGCAACGAGCTTATTTTACGATCCCCAAGATTTTTCTTTGCAGTTACTATTTCTTGTTCAAAAGCAATGGTTAAATCAGTAGAAGGTAAATTAATATTTAAGCATAATAAAGCTTCTTGACCGACTTGAATTGCTTTAGCATATTTGCCTTGCATAGTATATTGAACTACTAATAATTTATATGCCTTTACTTTTTCTATTGGAGATTTAGCATGTTGTAACACTAGCCCGACTGAATTTTTTGATTGAGCAAAATTACCATTTAAATATTCAATTTCTGCTTTTTCTAAATATAAACTAAAAGCCAGCTCATAATGTTCTTGCCAATAATTGCCAGCTAAATTTGCTTCACCAATAGTTAAATATTGATCAGCTACTACATAGGCAGTGGCTTTTTTAGCTTTTTGACCAGCTATTAAATTTAATTTGGCAACTTGATTTTTTAATTCTGGTTCTTCTACCAATCCAAAGTTTAAATGTTCAACAATATCAAATATTTGACTATCTAAATTTTCAGAATCACTATTTTCTAACAATAACAAGCCAATTTGTTGATGGACATTTTTTTTGTCAATGATTAGAGTATAAGCTGCTTGCTGAACTCTATCATGTAAAAATTGGAACTTACTAATTATGAATGATGATTTATTGTCTAATTCTGGTTCAGAGTTTGGAATAATAAATCCTTCAGTTAAAATCGGTAATATATCTTTGAAGGTAAATTTCACAGTAGAATTATATATTTTTGTGTAAACTACTGATAAAATATTCAAATTAAAGTAATTACCCATACAAGCGGCTAAACATAAAATCTGTTGAGATTTGATTGGTAGTTTTTTTAACTTAGAAACCATTAATTCCACTACATTATCTGTAATATCCATTGCTTTAATTTGCTCTATATTCCACTTCCAACTGGCTTTCATATCCAAATGTGGTGGAATAAAAGTTAGCAATTTTTCTTCGTACAAAGTATGTAAGAATTGATCAACAAAAAAAGGATTACCACCAGTTTTTTGCATGACCAAATCTGCTAAAACAAATGTACTTGTTTGATCTTGATGTAAAGTATCAGCAATCAGTTTATTTATATGTGTAAGCTGGAGATTGGCTAAACTAATTTGGTTGACAATAACATGTTCACTATAAAGATTTTCTAGCATTGCCATTAACGCATGTTCAGAATTAACTTCATTATCTCTAAATGCACCAATCAAAAATATAGCACTGGTTTTTTGCGAAATCATTATCATTTCTAATAATTGCAAACTAGCTAAATCCACCCATTGTAGATCATCCAAAAATAGGATAAGAGGATTATTTGGCTCACAAAATGCCTGAATGAAATTTTGAAAAACTAGGTTAAAACGATTTTGAGCTTCTGTTGGTTCCATTACTGAGATAACTGGTTGATTACCAATAATTAATTCTATCGCTGGAATTACATCAATAATTATCTGACCATTTCGACCAAGAGCAATTAATAGTTTATTTCGCCATTGTTGAATTTGTTCTTCATTTTCCATTAATAACTGTTGTACTAATTCTTCAAAGGCATTAATAATCCCACTATAGGGAGTATTTTTTTGAAATTGGCTAAATTTACCAGAAATAAAATTGGAAATTGGCTTGTAAGTTTCTGTAATTAATAAAGATTTACCAGTTCCAGAACGACCAGCAACTAACATCATTTCACTAGTCCTCTTTATAGAAGGAAGCAAAGACCGATTCACCATCTGCTCAAAATTAGCTAGTAAAGTTTTTGTCTCTTGTTCTCGTCCATAAAGCTTTTGAGGAATTTGAAATCGATCAGAAAAATCTTGTTGGGCTAATTTAAAGGAATTTATATGGCCAGTTGTGACTAGTTGTTGCTGACAATTTTGTAAATCTACTTTTAATCCCCAAGTACTTTGATATCGATCTTCTGCCACTTTTTCCAATAATTTCATAATGATATTAGAAATAGCTATTGGTATATCTTGCAATTCAGATGGAACTATTGTTTGTTTGGCAATGTGACAATGAACTAGTTCAATTGCATCTGATGAGTCAAATGGCAATTGGCGAGTGAATAGTTCATATAAAGTTATTCCTAATGAGTAAAAATCAGTCCGATAGTCTAAATTCCTATTCATCCGCCCAGTTTGTTCTGGAGACATATAAGCCAATGTACCTTCCAAGTCATTCGGATTTTTTAAACTCATTATTTGTTGGGATAATTGAGTAGAAATACCAAAATCAATGAATTTAAGTACATTTATGTCTGGATTAAAAACTAGGTTTGAAGAATTTATATCTTTATGAATTATATTATATTCATGGATTTGTCCTAAAATTTCTACTGCTTGAATAGCAATTATAAGTAATTGTTCGATAGTAAATTGTTTTTTAGTTAAGCATTGTTTTAAAGATTCTCCTCCAAAATCTTCTAAACACATTACCAAAGTATTTTGATGTTTTTCAAGACTATAAACATCTATCACTCCATCTATTTTAGATAAATATTTAATAATATCATATTCTTGCCGATAAAAAACTAATTCTTCAGTGGTTGGATAGTCTTCTTTTAATATTTTAAGAATTACTGATTTATTATCTATAGTTGCTCGATAAATTAATGAGTTAACACTTTCATAGATTTGTTTGGTGATTGTATAATTTGGTATAGTAAGCATATTAGATTGATATATTTATAGAATAATTTTAAATTTAAGCTGGGTAGGACTCGATAAAATCTTGATTAGATATCATTTATAAATATGGTTATATAAATGTAGGATGCAATGAACGAAGGGAATTGCATCAAGATGTAATTCATGAACTTAACTTTTTAAAATGACGCTAGTGCGTCACGACTGCATTCCCAACGAAGCCGTTGGGAACGAGTAAAACACTATAACCTTATTAATTCTCTCTAACTAATCGGAAACCAGTTGTATTACTACTTACATTAGGTTTATAAGAATTACGATTTGCAGAACGAACAAATTCTGGTTTACTGCCCCATGAACCACCACGAAGTATAATTTCCTTACTACTATTATGATGAATTTTTTTAAGGCATTGTTTTTCATTACCAGTATATTTATCTGTATATTGAGAACAAGTTAATTCCCAGAGGTTACCTATAACATCACATAATTTAAATTCATTACAAGCAAAAGAACCTACAGGTGCAGTTTTTTTACCACCCCATTTACTACCACATTCGTTACAATTTGCGTTATTTTTATCAATTTCATTTCCCCACCAATACTTAGTTTTTGTTTTAGCTCTTGCCGCATATTCCCATTCTGCTTCGGTAGGCAAGCGATATTTCTCTCCTGTCTGTTTACTTAACCATTTAGTGTAAGCTATTGCATCATTCCAACTAATACAGGTAACAGGACTATTGTCAGTTTGTGAAAATCCAACATCACGCCAATTGGAATCTTCTTTAGTTTTCCGAGATTTACCATCCCATATATGACACCCTTCATTTTTTTCTGCATCCGTTTTATATTTTTTTGCCAAGATAAATTTTTCAAATTCTTGTTTAGTCACTTCATAACGTCCCATTGCAAAACGTTTTTTTATGGTAATATTATGAATGGGAAATTCATCTTTATCACCAGCTCCTTGAATATCACCCATACGAAATTTTCCAGATGGAATCCAAACCATTTCAGGCCCAAGTTCTCCATTATTTAAGTTATCTTGAAAAACAATACCATCTGATATTTCATTAGAACCATTTTTTTTATCTTTTTCCTTACTAGGAGAAATTTCTTCAACAACTATAGAACGTTGTTTTTCTATTATTTTAACCTCTTCTTTTAACTTTTCAGTTTTCATTGCAATTTTGAACTGATTTTTTTTAGCAACTTTAAGTTTTTCTTCTATTCTTTTCCCTTTCGCTGCGAGACATGGAGAGGCAAGCCGAAGTCGAGTAGTCCGTGACTAGCCGAGGTTCAAAAATATGAAGAAACAGTTAAAGCGTAGCGGCGTTTCTTGATATT
>DAOUSL010000011.1 GCA_030627235.1 Thioploca sp. | reverse complement strand
TTCATTACAATATGATAACATCTTTGCTAAAGCTGCCCTAAAGGTGGGGTTTTTGACCCTCACAAAAGGAGACAATAAAACTATTATTGGCTGAATCAAAACAAGCATAATCCACGCTGAGTGTTGCCATACTATTGGTGTGTACCAATACCAATAAGACGCTACTGGTTAAAACCAAAGGCTTTATTGTTTGAGTATCCATTCATCCGAGAAGCCTTAGAACCCAAAGCCCGAATAGTCTCACGATCTAACCGAATCGGTTCAATTTCATTACGCCGTTTACCCAGAAAACTATTCAATGTACTCAAAGGAATATCAAGAAAATCAGTAATATCAGTTTTAATAACAACCTCATCACTCACCGAACATTTCAAACCAGATTTTCTCATTAACTTGACGATATCGGTGTAACTCTTTTGAGCTGTTTTTCGGAGGTTTACTGGTAAAACACAGGCTTCTTTGATGGCTACTTCTAAAGCAGTTTTTACTAAAGATGATTGTAAAATAACATATCTTTCCCCAATATGTACTTGGTTTGCTCTTAGTTTACGATGTGCTAATGCTAACGAATAACCACGAATAAAAGATTCAATAAATGCAGCACTATAAATAACAATTTTTCGCCCTTTATGAGGACTATTTTTAGCTACCACTTTTACTAGTTTAGGGGTCACGCGTTGAAATGAATCTTGATTCATTCCCAACAAGTCAGCAGTTCCACGCTTGCTTAAACATGCCGTGCCATCATCAAGCACATAACCATCACACTTAATTCCCGGAACAATTTTCACTTGACCATAATGTACAGCTTGTTTTCATAATTAAATACCTATTTTAAAAATATCCTATAATTAATTACTAATTTGTTGTTTAAATAAATATTTCCTACCAAAATTAAAGCAGTAAAAAGAGAAATTATCAACTTTACAATTTCCAAACCATTCCAAAATATATTCCTCCGAAAATTTTTTTATCGCTCCCAAATAAAATTCGGGAACAATATTACAATAATTATTTATCTTGGAATAACATTTCCCACTACTTAGCTAGTTTATGTTTTTTATCTGATATTCTAGCAAATCCTTTACGTGGTGGTGCTACTGCTCCGCCAACAGCTTGGGATTGATAAATAACATTAAAACCAGTACTGAAATTTATGTTACTACGACTATTTCTAATATTAATAGTAGTAGGTTGATATACAGTTGAAAATGCTCCACAAGCCTCTCCTTCATCACAGATAAAACCATCATTATTAGAATCACTACCAGCAGCAATAATATACTCACCAGCTTCTACATTATTAAATCGGAAAAAATATGAGCCATTTCTCACTTCAGCTTGTACTTCTTGAATTGAATCTAAAGTACCTGGATCAACTAATAAAATATAATGTAAACCGGCATTACCACTAGTATCGCTAGAATTACTAACTTGTAAAATAACCGGCACTCTAACCACGTTTATATCAGAAGTAATCTTAATAGTTGCTGAATAAGTTCCGGTTGTTAACACATCTCTATTAACAGTAATAATATAATCACCTAAACCATCACCATTTATAAATAAAAAACCACCAGAATTTTCTTCAATATCAATTATTTCTAAATTTCCATCACCCCAGTTTGTTAATGATAAAGTTGTAGAATTAGAAGTTGTACCAAAATTTAATGACTTAGGATTGGTAACTAAGAATGGTGGCGAAGTTGGTAATACTATTTCTCCTCCAGTATTTAAACTACTTGCCGCATTTACTGCTTTTCTTGCATTGATTAATCCATGACCAAACTCATCATCACGTCCACCATTTCCTAAATCATCAGTCATTTTTCCATTTGCTAATAAATCATCTACATTTTGTGGAGTTAAATTTGGATTTACTGCTTTCATTAATGAGATTACCCCAGAGACATGTGGAGCTGCCATTGAAGTACCCATCGCATAATTGTAAGAATATTCCATTTGCAAGTTTTTAGCAGCTACATCACTCCCCATAGTACTAATAATTCCATCTGGATCGCCATCACCATTGATATCTGGAGTATTATCACCGCCAGGAGCTACCACATCTAAATAACTACCGTAGTTAGAATAAGAAGCTCGTTGTTTATTAATATTAATTGCTCCAACTGAAATGACACTATCTAATGATGCGGGAAACATTGGAATATCAGTATTTTCATTACCAGAAGCAGCTACTACAATTATCCCTTTGTTTCTCACTGCTTCCATCAGTTGTTGAGTACCTTCAGAAAATGCTCCTCCACCTAAACTAAGATTTATAATATCAGCTGGATAAGTTGGTACAGTACCAGAATCATTAGGTAAACCAGAAGCATAACGGATTGCTTGTTCAATATCGTATTCAGTACCACTACCACCTTTACCTAACGCTCTCAATGGCATTATGCTAGTATTCCAACTTATACCAGCGATACCTTCGTTATTATTAGATTGAGCAGATATAATTCCTGCAACATGAGTTCCATGAAAAGAACTACCACCTGGCAATTGATCACCTGGATCATTTGGATTGGTATCAATACCACGATCACTATCTATCTCAGAGTAGCGGCTTCTAACAAAATCATAACCTGGTACAAGTTTATTTTCTAAATCTGGATGGCCAAGCAATACTCCAGTATCCGGCACTGCAACTATTATTGAAGAATCTCCAGTGGTAAAATCCCAAGCTTGAGGAAGTTCAATGATAGAATGATTCCATTGATAACGATATAGAGTATCATTAGGTGTAGTCTGTAATGATTTCCATTTATAGTTTGGAGCTGCTGTAATACCTTCTTTTCGTAAACGTTTTATCTCCATTAACGTATTATATTTATGTTCTAACTCTGGGCTAACAAATTTATCTGTAATCGACTGAGTTTTGATACTATCAAAATTAACTAACATGCGTCGAGTTGAATCCGAACTCTGAACAGTAAATCTATCATCCAAACTTTGAATTTTAGGAGATGGTTGGATAATTGCCTCATTGGGTATAAAATCATCACTTAAATGCATACCAACTGAATTGATATAAGTATTTTGACCTATAGTTAGGACATAATTAGAAGCTCCTGAATGAGCTTGAACTTGCAAAAAATAATGGCCATCAGCTGGGACAATAACATTTTCCGTTTTACCATCTCCAACAGAAGCATTCAGAATTAAGCCTTCTCTATTTAACAGTGCTAAATCCAAATCATTATCCAGTAAGTCTTGATTAGTAACAAATAATGTGATAATTTGTCCAGCTCTCAAATCAACTGCAAAAAAATCATCCCAATCTCCAGCATCATAAAAACGTCCATCAGGATGACCAGTATATGTTTGATTAACATAACCTCCCAAAATTACCGGATTAGGAATTGATTGAGCTTCATATATATTATTATTGGATAGCTCTTTGGTTTCAATATCATTTACATCATCATCTCTAGCAGTATTACTACCTACTGAGATATTCCCACTTAAACTAAAATTTATACTACTACGATTACTACTACCACCACTATCATCACTACCACCACCACAACCAGTAATGAGAAAAAGTAATATAAAACTGATAAGATATTTAATTAACATAATAATTCCTTTAGTTTAGATAAATAAAAAAGCCCTGTAGTAATCAACGATACCACAGAGCTTCATCATTCCCATATTTGAGCATCATAGCTATTTGTCAGCAGCACCCATGACTTTGCATACAGTCTGTTCATTATCAATCACAACTTTAAGTTGTCTTCTTAATTGATACATGGCTAATACAAAATCAAATAAAAATTTTTGATATTGGTCATCTGTAGCTATGCTTATTTCAGCTCGTCTATGAATACAATGACTAGGCATATTGTAGGCATTTACATAAGCAACTCCATTATCAAGGTATAAATTCCAATTTTGTAACATTGGAGTCCAATATGATGTTGCAAAAACAGGTAATGGTGTTAAAAGTAAACAGAAAATAACTAGATATTTCTTGATAAGCATTCAAATAGCCTCGGATTTAACAATTGGTAAATATATTCAACATAATTTCGCAGAAAAGTTTAAATAGCATTATAATTACTGGTATAACAAACATATTGCCTGATTATAGGCGTTTGGGAAAAATATTAATTGTGAATGGTTAACTGTGAATTATTAATTTTTAATGAAAATCATTAGTAATTAACCATTCTTCATTCACTAATTCACAATTAAAAATATATTCCTGAACACTTAATAATTACCTGATATAAACTACTTATAGCATTTTTCGATTGGATAAACTACAGCAATATTAAATAATTAATATTTATTTTGAATTTAATTAAGAATTAAGCATTCATAATTAAGAATTGCTATATAATGTCTTTCTAATAGAAGAGCATATAAATAATACATCTAATCTTTATGTCAGTCAACGATTTAATGAACATACTGGACAATCTGGGTCTTTTGGTAATTTAATACTACGCCAGTGATTTTGATAAGCATCAAATAATAGTAATTTTCCACAAAGACTTTTGCCTATATTTAATAAAATTTTGATTACTTCAATTGCTTGAATACTACCAATAATTCCTACTATTGGAGCTAATATACCAGCTTCACTACAAGTTGTTGCTTGTTCTTCAGCATCATCATATAAACAACGATAACAAGGACTATTTTTAGGTAGAAATACCGCAACTTGTCCATTCCAACGTAAAGCCGCCCCAGATACTAATGGTATATTATTACGCACACATATGGAATTGATAATAAATCGAGTAGCAAAATTATCACTACAGTCCACTATTACATCAATATTATTAATTAAAGTTTGTAGAAAAATTTCATCAATTTGTTGATTATAAATAGTAATTTTTATATTTGGATTTATTTTTTGTAATGTATTCTGAGCCGAATTTACTTTATATTGACCAATTTCAGTGTGAATAATCTGTCTTTGTAAATTAGATAAATCTACCTTATCAAAATCTATCAACACCAAATGTCCAATTCCAGCTGCTGCCAAATACATTGCTACTGGTGAACCTAATCCACCTAACCCTACTATTAAAACTGTTTTTGATGTGAGTTGGTTTTTCATTTTTTGCTAAGTAGGAAGTATTCCATTGTAAATAGGATTTTTTTTCTGAAATTAAGAGGGAATTTTTAGGTATGAAATTGCATAAATATTACAATACCCTTGCCAATGGTTGTTTCGGGAATGGAGCATAGCGGATTTCCCGAAACCTTTTGACATTAGTGAAGATATTAATATTATGAAGCTAATTTTTAACTTTATTAACAACCGTCCACTTCAGAAATTATTTAAATATATCTGTAGCAGGTGGTTGTTCAATAATCACTTATTCTATAAAATAACAATAGTATCTATTCTAAGATGAATGTCTTTGCCCATTAAAAAATAACCTCCACCAAATACTAATACAAGAAATAATAACAAACTAAGCCAAGATGGTAACCATGAAAAAAATGCAATAAATAAAGCCAAAACTCCAGCTATATATAAAATATCCGTACCAAAAGAATTTAAAACAGTATAAACTGGTTCAAAAATATCTGGGAACATCATATTTAATTCTTGATATGAAGATGCTAATAATAATAAAAAAATTCCAATAAAAGCAAATCCAAAAGCTCTCATTCTATATCTCCTTAAAATGGTAATTGTAAAGTATTATCTATTGTTAAAAATTGTTGCCGAAATTTATTTTGAATGGTTTCCAACACTGTTTGATTATCAGCTTCAAAACGGATGACTAAACATGGAGTAGTATTCGAAGGACGTACTAAACCCCAACCATCAGTAAAATCTGCTCTTATTCCATCAACAGTAGAAATTTTAGCATCTGGAAATTTAAAAGTATCTCTGACTTTTTCCATTAATTCATAATGTTTTCCAAACTCTTCTAATTCTAGTTTTAATTCTGGAGTATTTATTGAATTTGGTAAACTTGCAAAAACTTCAGTTGGAGAACGTTTATCTTTAGCTAAAATTTCTAATAAACGAGCTGCTGTGTATATTGCATCGTCAAAACCATACCAACGTTCTTTAAAGAAAATATGCCCACTCATTTCCCCTGCTAATAAAGCTCCTGTTGATTTCATCTTAGATTTTATTAGGGAATGTCCGGTTTTCCACATAGTAGCTTTCCCACCTTGTTTTTCAATAGCATCAGCAAGATGATTACTACATTTTACATCATAAATTATTTCACTTCCTGGCTCACGTTGCAATAAATCAGTAGCGTATAAAATCATTTGTCGATCTGGCCAAATTATTTCACCAGTAGCATCAACAACTCCCAATCTATCACCATCACCGTCAAAAGCTAACCCTAAGTCTGCACCTTCTGATTGCACGGTATTTATTAAATCTTCTAGATTTTTTGGAACGCTTGGATCGGGATGATGATTAGGAAAGTTACCGTCCACTTCACAAAATAATTTTACCACTTTGCAACCTAAAATTCCGATTAAATATGGGGCAATTGCTCCAGCAACTCCATTCCCACAATCTACCACTACTTTAAATGGTCTATCTAATTTAATATCTTTATGAATGTGTGAAGTATAAGCATGATGCACGTCAGCTATATGTCGAGAACCATCGCCAGTAATTAAATCATTCGTATCTATACGTTTTTTTAGGGCTTGAATTGAATCTTCGGATAAGGTTTCACCAGCTATCATAATCTTTAACCCATTGTAATTAGGTGGATTATGGCTGCCAGTTAACATTACTCCAGTACCAGTTTTTAGATAAAAAGTAGCGAAGTATAATAATGGAGTTGGCATCATACCAATATCAATAACTTCCCGACCTGTCATTTGAAGACCAATAATTAATGCTTCTATTAAATCTGGTCCAGATAAACGACCATCTCTAGCAACCACAACTTTATCTTGACCACGTTTCGCAGCTTCGCTACCTATTGCTTGACCAATTTTAGTAACTATTTCTGGAGTTAAAGTATCATCAACAATACCACGAATATCGTAGGCTTTAAAAATAGACATGTTTTAACCTGTATACAGTCTTGTTCCCAGTGATTGGAAATAATTGAATAGTGGTTCAAATTTTAATTTGATATAAATGTTATATATTCCTGAACATAATATTAAATTCAAAATTATGATTCCATAAATATGCGTATAGGACGCATCATTACTTAAACTTTAATCCTGATTCTAACATTAAAAAGAATAAAGTGTAAAAGTATAAAGGGAAAAAGGGTAAAAATCTAAAAAGAAAATAAGTCCGCTCAACTAACGAACAACTCGAAAACCGATATTGCTGCTCCTATTATTGTCCCTATTACGATTAGCAGACCGAACATAAATAGGATCATTGTACCATGAACCACCACGCAACACTCTGTATTCACTAACTTTTTCCCAAGAACTACCATCAGTTGGGGCATTTTTATAACTGTCTTGGTAATAATCAGCACACCATTCCCAAACATTGCCAACAGTATCATATAAACCAAATTTATTAGGTTGGAAAGAACCTACTGGAGATGTATATTCAAATTTATCACCACAATCACTACAATTAGCCTTATTTTTCCCAATATTATTACCCCACCAATATTTAGTTTTCGTGCCAGCCCGAGCTGCATATTCCCATTCGGCTTCTGAAGGTAATCTATACTGGTCACCAGTTTGTTGGCTTAACCATGTTGTATAAGCTACGGCATCGTCCCATGAAACGTTAATTACTGGCCGATTAGCACGTCCCCAACCTTTATCATCTGGTTTTTCTTTACTAGTAGCTTCAGCAAAAGCATCATATTCAGCAAAAGTTATTTCGTACTTGCTCATGAAAAAAGGTTGTTTTATAGTTACCCAATGCACTGGTTTTTCATCAGAATCACCACCACCTTGAATATCTCCCATTTGAAACTTACCAGCCGGAATTTTCACCATTTTTGGCAGTTTTACTAAATTAATTGGATAAGTTTGACCATTTTCTACTATCAAACCTTGAATTTCAACTTGATTATCATGTAAACTAGCAATTATAAATAATGGTTTTTTATTACCAGCATTGTAAAGTTGTTTGGCCTTTTGAACTGTAATTGTTACTATACCTTTATTCTGTAATGTTTCAAACTGGTTCAACCAATTAGCTTGCCAGTTTAAATTTACGGTAAATTTTTGGGTATCAGCGTCATAATTTTTCAATTTTAAAGTTCCAACTTGATAGGCTAAATTCCGTTGTTGCACTTGATTGTTAAACTGCTGCAATAACTTATGCCATCGTGTTTGAAAAGCAGAAGTAGTTTCAAACTGACCTTTTTTGGGTTGAAAATAAGCTGTGAAATTTGGATTTTCTATTAAATTATCTGCTAAACTTGATGGTTTAATTTCAGGCTTTACAATTGATTGAGTTAGTAAATCTGGAATTGTAACTTCAGTTATTACAGGTGGGTTTGGTACCGAGGATTGTGTAACTGTTGACTCATTAGTTTTTGAAATTTTTTCTTCAATATCTTCCCAAATATCTTCAAACAGATAAAAAGTAGCAATAATCGCTATAACTGTTGCCAAAAAAGATAGTTTTTTATGACCTCTAAAATACTCCGAGAAGGCAGCACCACCACTTAATACAAATACTATTGCTAAGATAATTAATTTTATTGTCATGTTTTTTAAGATGGAAATGTCGAGTTACGGCTGGGTCTAACCCAACCTATATTTTATAATGAATGAATTACCTATAATCCAAAAAACTTATGATTTAATTAAATATTATGTGCCTATTTTAAATCGCTTACCACGAGATCATAAGTTTATTTTAGGAGATAGAATTATAACAGGTTTGTATGATTTACTGGAAGGATTAATTAACGCTAAATATAGTAAAGAAAAATTGGACTTCCAATTTCCCAACAAAAATGGCTTAGAAAAATATTTAGAGCTAATGGTTTATCATTTGCAAAACCAATTTTGACTAAACAACAAGAAGATGCTACTAAATCACGGCGAGTTGAATTCAAAGTTATTACAAAAGCAGAAGAAAAACTCTATCAAATACTAAAACAATCCCGTTTAAAATTATGACTCAATCAGTAATAATAACCATTATAGTTGCGATAATCATGTATTTTTTGGCCTACAAAGACCATAAAACTTTTAAAAGTGGCCAACATATTAATTATAAACATGTTATTGTAAGTATTGGAGTTTTAGGAACTTTTGTAGGAATTGTATGGGGATTGTGGAATTTTAATACCCAAAATATTGGTGCAAGTGTGCCTCAATTATTGGAAGGACTAAAGTTAGCTTTTTTAACTTCTATTTTAGGCATGGTGGTATCAATATTTTTATCCATATTACAATCCAAACCAGAAGTTAAAACTAACATTATTTTGCTAGAAATTAAGCAACAATTAGAAGAACTTAATAAAATATCACTCAATAGTTTATCTGAATTAAGGCTATTTACCAACGTTATCAAAGAGTAAATCGTTTCAAAAAATTAGACGATAAAGGACAAGTTTTACTAGAATCAGCAACTCAATGGGTAGCTGTAAAAGATAATAATACCGGATTGATTTGGGAAGTAAAAACTAATGATGGAAAATTACAAGACAGCAAACATACTTATACTTGGTATGCTCCAGAAGATGATATGGTTATGGGCATTTGATCTTGGTACAGTGAAATTTCTATATTAACATCAATTTGTTATAAGCCGTATAACATTATCAATAGTTATCATCTGATGTTACGCAGAGAGCTAACGTAATTCTAAAAAACTAGTTTGCAAAGCTTTAAAATAAAATTTATTCTTTAGACTTCAAATTTTTCAATTCTTTTTAAGAGATTTTGCTAACATAATGAAAATAAATACAAAATTATCACTAGCTTTTTTAATCATTGCTTTAATTTTTATTGTCTCTGGTAGCATTTTTATTATAAATAGTCATAATGCACTGAAAGATGCAGCTTTTAGCCAATTAGAAAGTACTAGAACTGATAAAAAGATTCAAATAGAAGAATTTTTTGCTGAACGTAAGCATGATATGCATATCCTATTAGATACTATAGATATATTTAGGATTAATGCATTCCAAAAATTACAATCAATCCGAGAAACTAGAAAGCTACAAATAGAAGAACATTTTCAAGAACACCTGCATAATATTTCTTTTCTCTCTCATACCTTATCAATATCACCAACTATTAATAAACTTGATGAAACTCATGTTCATGAAGAATTGCATATAGATACTGAAGCTCATGAAATGACTGAACAAGAGCTTGAAGATGAATTTAAAACTGAAATTAATCGATTCAAAACAGAATATAGTTATCATAATATTATTGTTACCGCAGCAGATGGCCATGTAATTTATAGTACATCAAAGCATGATAAAAGCTTATTAAATAATGAATTAAAAAATAGCCTTTTAAACAAATTTTTTCATAGTGATTTGAAGGAAATTATTATTCAAGATTTTTCTTTAGATGATAAAACACCGATTTTATTGTTTGTTTCTCCAATTATTCGCATGTCTGATGATAAAACTGTTGGACTTTTAATTGCCTCTGCAACGTTTGATATAATAAATACCATTGTGCAGAAAAAAATTGGTACAACTGGGGAAGCTTATTTAGTTGGTAATATAAATAATAAAACTAGTTATCGAAGTGAAAGGCTTATTAAAGGTAAGAAAAATGATATTGGAATTGAAAAAATTGGAGAAGATATAAGTCAAGCATTTGCAGGTAAATCTGATGTTAAAATTAAAATTGATAGTATTGGTGAAGTAGCAATAACCAGCTATACTCCACTAAAAATTTCTAATTTAGATTGGATTATAGTTGTAACTATGAGTTTAGAAGAATGTTTTAATATTAGTCGCAGTGGAGAAAATAAAAATTTCCTTTCACAATATACTGCAGAATATAATTATCAAGATTTATTATTAATCCATCCACAAGGTAAAATATTTTATACAACTGCTCACAAAACTGACTATAAAACTAATATTATCAATGGTAAATATGCTGATTCTAGTTTAAGTAAGGTTATTCAAGAAGTATTAAAAACAGAAACTTTTGGTATTACTGATTATGCTCCTTATATTCCTAGTTCTGGAGAGCCGTCTGCTTTTATTGCTCAACCTTTAATAATGAATGGCAATATCGAAATAATAGTAGCAATTCAGTTAAATGATATTTCTTTGAATGCAATTGTCCAACAAAAAGCTGGATTGGGTGAAAGTGGCGAAGCTTATTTAGTTGGGAGTGATAAGCTTATGCGTTCTAATTCTTACCATGATAGTAAACATTTTTCAATCAAGGCTTCTTTTGCCAATCCAAGCTTGAATAAAATTGATAGTAATATTGTCAATATGGCATTATCTGGGGAAACTGGCATTGCCATTATACCAGAATATCATGATGCTAATACTTTGGTTCTTACAGCATATACTCCAATAACTGTAAGCGATAAAATTACTTGGGCATTATTAACTGAAATAGATAAGGATGAAGCTTTTACTGCGGTTAATGAGCTAGAATGGTTATTGATTATCACAGCATTGATTGCATTAGCTGCTATTACTTTTATTGCTTGGATAGTTACTCATAATATTAAACGCCCATTATATCATTTAATAGAGGTTTCTAAAGCTATTTCTGCCGGAAATTTAAATAGCAAAATTAAAATAACTAGTAAAGATGAAATTGGCCAATTATTACAAGCTTTTGCCGATATGCAAACTCAACTCCGAGAACATTTACAACGTGATATTAGTAAAGTTATAGAAGCTATTTCTCAAGGTAATTTAGAAGAACGTATCAATCTGGAAAATAAAACTGGTTTTTTCAAATCTTTTAGTCAAAGTATTAACCAAATTATAGTGTTAAATCAAACTATATTGGAAGACATTATCCAATTATTATCTGCTTTAGCTCATGGCAATCTAAAACAAACCATTAACAATGATTACAATGGAACTTTTGGACGCTTAAAGCAAGATGCCAACTCTACCGTGGAACGTTTGACTAGCATTATGCAACAGATTTCTAGTTCATCACAAGTTGTTGCAAATGCTGCAAATGAAATATCTCAAGGCAATCTCAGTCTTAGTCAACGTACTGAACAGCAAGCGGCATCTTTAGAACAAACTTCTGCTAGTATGCAGCAAATGACCAGTACTGTGCAACAAAGTGCTGATAATGCTAGTCATGCGAGTCAATTATCCATTACTGCTAGAGCCTGTGCAGAAAAAGGTGGAGAAATTGTAGGAATTACTATAAATGCAATGGCTGACATCAATGCCAGTAGCAAAAAAATTACCGATATAATAGAAGTTATTAATGAAATTGCCTTCCAAACTAATTTATTAGCACTTAATGCTGCAGTGGAAGCTGCCAGAGCTGGAGAACAAGGCAGAGGATTTGCGGTAGTTGCGGCCGAAGTTCGTACTTTAGCTCAACGCAGTGCTTCAGCGGCTAAAGAAATTAAAGAACTAATTCAAGATAGTGTGACTAAAGCAGAAGAAGGAACTCATCTAGCTAATAAATCTGGAGAAACATTAGAAGAAATAGTTTTAGCAGTGAAAAAAGTTAGTGATATTATCACAGAAATTGCGGCAGCTAGCCAAGAACAATCTAGTGGTATTAATCAAGTAAATAAAGCGATATTACAAATGGATGAAATGGTTCAACAAAATGCGGCTTTAGTAGAAGAAGCAGCGGCTGCTAGTGAATCTATGAAAGAACAATCTCAGAACCTGAAACAACAGGTAGATTTTTTTGATATTGGTATTACTGATGTACAAAAGCTTCATAAACCAACTGGAAATAAGCATGTAGATAATAAATTAACTTACGATAATCATGATGATGGCTGGGAGGATTTTTAGATATTTTCTCTCTATAATATTCCTAAAAATATGGAAAACCTTCATTAGTATTTTCGGAAGCATTTTTGCAATCTGGAGCATTTTTTCCATTACTATCGATTATCATAGTTTAGGAATGCAAGTAGCTTTTGTAGTTAATAAAATTATTACAGAAAAATTAGTTCCAAACCGAATTAAAATATCTCCACCAGTTTGAATTTATCGAGTAATCAATAAAGAAAATTTTGATTAAAAATATATGTGTTTCTTTAGCTTAAAACAAATTATTGTACCGAATTATATTCGGTATTAATATTTGAAGTTATGCAAAGAAACTTCTTCTTTATTTTCAATATTATTTAATAATTCAATTAATTTTCTACCCATGGCATGAGCTAGATTAACTGGAACAGCATTTCCAATTTGTTTATATTGACTGCTAACCGAACCCATAAACTCCCATTTATCAGGAAATGTTTGAATTCTTGCATACTCTCTGATAGTTAAAGGTCTTGTTTCTTCAGGATGACAACGTTCAGTTTGTTTTTGAGCAGGTGAACAAGTTAAAGTTAAACTAGGACTATCGTAAGACAATCTTCTAGCCATTCCTGTTTTGCCTCCACCCATAAAATAACTTTTTTGCATGTATTCTCGTTGTATATCATCTGGAAGGTCTACCCAGCATCCGCCAGGAGGAACCATAGCCAAAATTTTCTTTTTTCTCTCAGGATAAACCTGGCCTTGGGATTCAGGGCAATCTGAGTTATATAAAACACCTTTTTTTAGAGCATCTTTTAAGGTTAAAACTTTATTAAATGGTTCTGGCCACTCAAAATTAGCATATTTAACTAAATCCTTTCGAATACAAACAAGAAATAGTCGTTCTCTTTTTTGCGGTACTTGATAGAAAATTGCTTTTAAAACTTTTGGATCAATTAAGATATAGCCCAATTCCTGAATAACTGTTTTAATAGTTTCTAACGTTTTTCCATTATCATGAGTTAATAGCCCCCTTACATTTTCACCTAAAAATACTTTAGGTTTTATTTCTTTGATTGCTCTAGCAAACTCAAAAAATAAGGTTCCTCTTGTATCTTCAAACCCTAATTTATTTCCTGCATAAGAAAATGCTTGACACGGAAATCCACCCGATAAAAAATCTATATCTTTATATGTACTAAAATCTATATTATTTATATCTCCCTCAAGAACATTCCAACTAGGACGATTTTTTCTCAATGTTGCACAAGCATTTTTATCTATTTCGTTCAATGCTACAGTATTGAAGCCTGCTTTTTCAAGACCTATAGCTAATCCACCTGCACCTGCAAACAATTCTATTGAACTATATTTTCTAGCAGGGGTTATTTCTTGCTCTTCATCCCATTTAGATTCTAGCATTGCTTTTACTTGGGGAAATTTATCTAAATCAGATAAAGAATAGCGACCATTTTTCAACGGTTTTATTTTTCCATTCTTCTTCCAACTTTTAACTGTTCTTTTGGATACAGACATAATGTCTGCTAATAATGACTCTGAAATAGTTTCTTTAGACATTGAAATCATTAAAACCTTCATATTTTTCAAAAGACAGTAAATAAAGACTTTTAAGCAAATTAGGGGATATTTTTTCTAACTCTGCAAAAACTGTATTAGATTCACTATCTAATTATATTTCATTAACTATATCTTCAATGACTTGTGGTAATTGTTCACAAAGTGCTTTAAACGCTGTTTTTTCACCTGTAACAAATTCGTAAAATTTATCAATTAATATCTTATGTTTCAATAAAACCAAATTCTAACAACATCATACTAACTTCTCTATTGTCCTGAGAATGATGATCATATTCATTAGGAGAATGAGTTATTTCTGCTTCCAATTGTAAAAATACTATGTCGTTAGTTAATGATAGTTTTTGAAATTGTAGTTCATTATAACCAATTTTAATTGCTTGACTGGTAAATTTATTATTATCAAGCGTTATAGTAAGTTGATTAGAATAATCTTGCCAAGTTTCTGGGACATAAGCTTTTATAATAAAAGTTAAATTATCAGAAGCTGGTTTAGAAATAATTCCTAAACATCTTTTTCCCATCCAATGATCAAAAAATACTCCATCAAAATTCTTCGGAGTTATTTGCTGAAAATAACTGGCAGGAATAGTTGGTTTGCAATTATTCAACTTATGATTAAGGGCTATTAAATCATTGTAAAATGGTTTTGGTTTACCTTTAGTATCAATAATTCCATTCTCTTGCCAAATTTGATACAGGTAAAAATCAGTTACTAAAATTGGGCTACCTAAATTCTCCAAGCGTAACTCATGGTTAAGATAAAACGGAATATTTTCCAAATGAATATCTTGCCAAACATCATTAGCTTCTGGATAAATATTAACTGTATGAATTATCTCATTTTCATTGATAATAACCAGCTTTAATTCACCAGTTCCATCAGCTGTTTTCAATCTAAAATCCAATTGGAAAGGTTTATTTTTGACATAAGGTACACCTACACACCAAGTCAATAACTGACTAAGCTTACCACCTATACTTAATAATACAGCCTGACTATTATCATTGGATACAATTTCAGCATTTTCCAATTTCCAACATGGATAATCACGAGCAAATATACCATTTTTCAAAGCATTAGCTCTGACATCTCGTAATGTCCACATACCATAACCGACAGTATTATATCGTAAAATATCTGCAACTCCAGCCAAAAATTTTGGCATTTCAGTAGCAGTAATACCAGTGTTATGTTCAAAACCAGGAGTATTATCAATAAAATTAAATTGGTCAATAAAAATTAAATTATTTGTTTTAGAACGAATATGGTCAAACATAAACTGCATACGTTGGAGAATAGTTGCTGATGATTCTAATCCACCGTCATTGGAAGCTCCCCAAGCTGGAGCATAATAAATTGTACTAATATTAGTATCATTAGTTAAATCAAAGGTTTGTTCGTGGCAAATATGGCTGTTTTCTTGTGGATCACAATCTGTCCTGATTTCCATTGACAAAGCTGGAAAATGTTGTTTAGATTGCTTAAATATCACATTGATTAAAATTTCATCCCAAAATTCACAAAATAAATGAATCGCACTGGATTTAAATTCGGGAATTGGAACTTCAGTATAATTGCTAAATGGCTGTTTATAACGATTAGCAAGTTCATCCAAACTATAATTTGTTTCCAGATAATTTTGATAACCGGTACGAGTTGCGAATAATAAACGTTGATCTAAATGAATATGAGTCAAATCCATGAAAAAGAAATCTTCCCATGTGATAAAACCACCTAAAATATTTGGTCTTGATTTAGCTATCGACCACAATCTATCTAAGTAATCACACCAAGCTTTCATGGTTACAGTATCAGCTCCAATTACCACCTGTCGTAGAAAGCCTTCTGGTTCACTATCTGGTCCATTGTCATGACTATAACCAATCCGTAATATTACTTGTAAATCAAATTCTTGAATCCTATCCAATAGCTGTTCAAACAAAGTAAAATATTCTTCGTAATAAGTTATTGGCTGTATTTTAGTTTGAAAACCAACCCAAGGAATTAATAAAATTACTGTATTAAAACCAATTGATTGAATAAATTCTAACTCAGCATCAACTTGTTTTAAGTTTAAATAACTCCAAAAATTAGCCGCCCAACCTTGAGCAAGGAAATGAGTTGCCAGTATTTTTTCGTTTGGAATCCGAAACTTAATTGGCTGGTTAGTTTCAAATCGGAAAGCTGCTTCCTCATGGGAAGATTGTGGTGGGGGTAATGGATGATTGGATAATACATTCCACCATTTAGCTTGAAATTTTTTCCGATTGATAGCTTGATAAGCTTTGTAACCAGTTTGAATATCAGTACCGGCGGTTATTCCTTCATGATGAATTACTTCAGAATCATGGCAATAGATAACCTTGTAACCAGCTGCACGAGTTGCAAAACATAAATCAGTATCTTCATAGTAAGCTGGAGCATAACGTAAATCAAATCCCCCAATTTGCTCCCATAAAGCTTTCCGAATCATTAAACTAGCACCAGAACAGTAGTCTACTTCCCGATTTTTATTATATTTAGGTTCAGTTGGTTCTTGTAATCTTCCATAATTCCAACCACTTGCATCATTAAAAATAATTCCGCCAGCTTCTTGTAACTGACCATTTGGATAAATTAATTTAGAACCAGTGATACCAATTTTTGGATTAGAATCCATAAGTTTAACCATATTTGCTAACCAATTAGGTAATACTTGAGTATCATTATTCAAAAATAACACAAACTTACCTTTGGCAATATCAGCACCTTGACGACAAGCTTCAACAAAACCTTTATTATCTTTATTATTAATAACTTGGAAAGCACCTTGTAATCGTTTGCATAAATCTATAGTTGCATCACTGGAAGCATTATTTACTATGACAACCTCTTTACTTATTTCTGAGTCATATTTTTGCAATGTTAATAAACAGTTATAAGTATATAAAGCCTTATTAAATACTGGAATTACAATGCTAACAGTAGGCTTAGAAACTTCTGGTAATATTATAGGTTGGGGAGTTATACTATTAACAAATTGTGGCAATATTCGATTACACCAAATTGCTACCGAATTATCTTTAGTCGCATCTTCTGAATAGATAACAATATCCAACGATTTGCCAGCAATACAAGTTTGTATATTAGAAAAAGATATATCAATATATTCGTTATCAATTAAAGAATTAGCATTAAAACTATGTTTAAATTCATTGATTTTTATAGTTATATGACAATTATTAGTTCTACAATAAGTTCCAAATCTTAATCTTATTCCAGTTATAATATCGTTATTAGGAATCAAACTAAAATGAACGCTTGCATCTGCCAAAGAAATTGGTATATTACCATCTAGCATAGTTGGAGTTATGGTTTGACGTTGATTACCTAGTAGGATAGCTGTTGGCAATTTATCAGTGATAGCTGGTTTATATGATTGGTTAGATTTAAAATATTTTTTTAGAAAATTCATAGGGTTATTTATTAAATAAATTTACATATGGCCGAATAAGTTGAGAATAAATATCTAATCTTTCTGAAAGCTTTCTAACAATGCTTTGGTAAAAACTTTTTCAGTTGGAACATATTGGTTATTAGCTTGCAAAACACGTTCTACTAATGTATTAATATCTGGAACTTCACTATGAAATAACTGATATTTTACACGTTGAGATTGAGTTTTGATAGTTTCAAAAGCTTTACGAATTATTTGAAATTGTTCTGGATTATATTCTGGAGGATATTGACAAATTTTTTGTAAATAAGCTTTCTTTACTTCTTCGTCAGTTGGTTTTTCTGCTACTTCTAAAATATCGAAAGGGGTTATCATTTTTTTCTCCCAGATGTTATAGGCATACTTAATTCTTTAAATTGCTTGATAATTTCTTGCATTTCCTGAGGTTCAATATCGTCTTTTTGTTCTATTTCATCCATATTAGCTTCAATTTTTTCCAAGGCTACTTCTAGTTTTTCCTCATCAAGCAAGCTATCAAAAAAAGTATTCTTGGGGAATATTCCTTCATACATTTGTTCTACAAACTTTGCAATCATTATTGCAGTATATTCATCGCTTTGTTTTTTAGCATTATCAGCGGCTTTTTCCAGTTTATTAAGCTGTTGTTCAGAAAGATACCAGGCAGTTCCTTTGGCAATTCCATAAATTTGATAAAAGATAAAAGTAGGTTGTTGTTTCCAACGTTTAAGAGAATTAGTGGCAAGTTTTTCTAATATTTCATGATGTCCTATTTTTTTCATACATTTGCACAGATTAAGCATGTCATTTTTAGAAAGCTCTATTTTAATAAAATTAATAATATTACTTTTAATTATCTCAACTGCATAATATAAGAAATTTACTTCTTCTTCAGAATAATGATTAATTAAATTAATTAGTTCCAATGCTTCATATTTAGTTGGCAAATTTTTAGTAGCAAATAATTTAAATTTTGTTTCAGTAACTAAAGGGTAAATTTTATTAAAATCAATACTTTGCTTTTGAGTAATTATTATTAACTGAAATATTCCTAAAATTCTACCACCAGCTAATTTAACTCCTGCTTGTAATAATTTTATTGTTTGTGGATATTGTTTAGTAACTATTTGTAACTCTTTTGAGCTGATTGGTTTTAATGGTTTAACTTCTTGTTTTATTGAAGGTATTGGTTTGATAAATTCTTGTTCTTGTAGTTCTAACAAACCTTGATTGATTTGAATAATACCAGTAGCAGCTTTTTCAAATTTAGCAGCTTCTTGTAACTCTTTATGTGCCAAAGGGTATCTAGCATTTTTTATTAATTTATGAGCATGTGCTATATGAGAAGAACTAGCAATATTGAGAGCTTTTACATTAATCGGATCAGTTTTTAATAAAGTTATTGCATATTTGAGAGCTTTCTTAAAGGATTTTCTATCAGTTGCAGCTTCCATTGCCATAAATAAAATATCATTATCTTGTGGTAATTTAGTAACTGCTATTTCAATCCATTTATAATAATCTTTCAGTTGGTTATTTTTCTTATACCATAAGATTAAATCTAAAAAACATTCTTTATCATCTGGATCAAAGTTAAGACTTTCAATAAGAAATTCAGGTACATATTTTTTATCGAAAAATTCACCATGCTGTTTTAGAATTGTAACTTGATGCCTAAGAATAAGAGCAATTTTAAGTGAGTTTTGATGGCGATTTTTAGTTAGTATTTCTATACAAATTTGCCAATGTTTTTTAGCTATTAATAACCTGTTTTGTTGCTCATAATTTAATGCTAAAATCCGATTTTTTTCAAATTCAGATAAAGGGGTAAATGTTTTTTCATATAATTTAATTCTATTCGGACAGTTTGGTAAGATAGCTAAACAAGTCTGTTTAACATATTGTTCTCCAAATATTTTTCGATTATTAATAAGAATCTCTAGCACTGTATCACTATTATTGACTTTTTTATTGATAGCTGTTTGGAGAGCTATAATAGCCTTAAATTGTTGTTTATTCCAACCCTTTATCTGAGCAATAAATTGTTGTTCAGTAAGACTTAAATTAGTCAATTTACTCAATAGCTTTATATCATGAGGCTCTATCGCCAATTTAATTAAATTAGCAAAGTTACCGTATGGAGAATCTAATGG
Organism: Thioploca sp.; assembly: GCA_030627235.1. Classification (GTDB taxonomy): domain Bacteria; phylum Pseudomonadota; class Gammaproteobacteria; order Beggiatoales; family Beggiatoaceae; genus DRQV01. Next base: position 21,340 of record DAOUSL010000011.1, on the reverse strand, counting down.
TATTTTTGTTAATAATTCATTAGCCAAATTTTGATTAGAATCAATGCTAAGTAGTGCTTTGAATAAAAAACAAAAATCTCGATAAGGAGAACGAAATGGAATTTGACTAATATGTTCTTCACATAATTTTTTATTATTTTGATAATATGCGGTTAACGCTTGCTGAATAATTGTATAATGTTTTACTAAAGAGCTATCTTTGGGTAGAGCTACCATAAACTCAGAGTTTCCTTTGAATAACAATACCCCAAATTTAGTTAATAATTGTTGTAAGGTTTCTGCTGGTAAATATGTATCTGCTTCCATTAATGCACTAACAGCACGACTATAATATCCAGCTTCAACTAACCAATAAATATATTGATCAAATGATTCCTTGTCATTACATGTGATTGCTCTATTTTCCCACAAAACTACTGCTTCTTTATACATGCCTTTGGTTGCTAAATTTTTAGCCCGTAATAAATAAGCTTTAGCTAATCCAGCTTGCCATTCTTCTCGTTGTTCAATTTTCAATAGCTTTTTATAAATATCAGTAGCTTCTTTATATTTACCTTTTGTTAAAAGTTCATTGGCTTTTTGGGATGATAACGGTTGATTTGGGAAGGTTTTTTTCTTTTTAGTCATTATTTGTAATAAATGCTATGGTATGCTTTAATTTAAGAAATTTTTCTAGTTATAAAAACTGGTTTTCAAGCTATTAATGAAAGGTATTTATCCTTGATAAATATTTCTCAAAGAAAATAATAAATATATCAGTATATTGTTATATTTAATAGTGTATTTTAGATTTAGTGTAATACCGTTGGTATAGCTTAATTTAGATAAATATGTTATAGTGGCAAAAATCTGCATATTCTAACTATAATTGTATTGTTTTTTCACTAGAGTAGTCCAGAACTGCATCTTAGTCAATTATTTTTCAAATATTTTAGAATTAATCTATTTTTTAATAAACTCGTAGTTTGGTAGTTATTGATTTCATTAAAACTACCATTTCTAAGTTACTAGTACTTTCAAGTTAGTATTATTCTCAAGGATGTATCACTAAAGGTAAGGTCTTTTGACATGACTGAAGGCATAGATGATAAAGGTAAACGTCGATTTTTAATTGCGGCGACATCGGTGGTTGGGGCTGTCGGAGCTGGCTTTGCAGCAGTTCCATTTGTAATGTCCCTAAAACCGAGTGCAAAAGCACAAGCAGCTGGTGCTCCAGTTGAAGTTGATATCAGTAAACTTGAGCCAGGCGAAAAAGTTACTGTAGAATGGCGTGGAAAGCCAGTATGGGTTGTTAGACGAACCGAAAAGAATCTGACAGATTTAGCGACTTTAGATACTAAACTAGCGGATCCAAATTCTGATGTTGTTGAACAGCAACCAGCATATACTAAAAATCCAAGTAGAGCTATTAAATCGGAATATTTAGTAGTAGTAGGAATCTGTACTCATCTGGGTTGTTCTCCAACTCACGTTAAAGAAGATGATCCAGCAGGAGCTGGAATTGATCCAGATTGGAAAGGAGGATTTTTCTGTCCTTGTCATGGTTCTAAATTTGATTTAGCTGGACGCATTTACTCTGGTTTGCCAGCACCAACTAATTTAGTTGTCCCGCCTCATACTTATATCAATGATAGCCGTATTTTAATCGGTATTGATCAAGAAGGAGCTGCTTAATGGCTAAAATATTAAATGCAAGTAGGGAATGGGTAGACGCACGTTTTCCTATGACAAAGCTGTGGGATGAGCATCTAGCCAAATATTACGCACCTAAGAATTTTAATTTTTGGTATTATTTCGGCTCATTAGCTTTAATGATGTTAGTGTTACAAATTCTCACCGGAATTTTCTTAGCTACTAACTATAAACCAGATGCTCAAATGGCATTTGCTTCAGTAGAATACATCATGCGTGATGTTGATTACGGTTGGTTGATTCGCTATCTGCATTCAACTGGTGCTTCCTTCTTCTTTATTGCGGTTTATCTGCATATGTTCCGAGCTTTATTATATGGATCATATAGAAAACCTCGTGAGTTGATTTGGATCATTGGAATGTTTATTTATGTTTGCCTAATGGCTGAATCTTTCTTGGGTTATTTATTACCTTGGGGACAGATGTCTTATTGGGGAGCTCAGGTTATTCTTTCCTTGTTTGGGGCAATTCCAATAATAGGTGAAGATTTAGCAATTTGGGTACGTGGTGATTTTGTAATTGCTGATGCTACCTTGAATCGATTCTTTATTTATCATGTAGTAGCAGTACCAATGGTCTTATTAGGTTTAGCAGTAGTGCATATTATTGCTTTACATGAAGTAGGTTCTAATAACCCAGATGGTATCGAAATTAAGAAAAATAAAGATCCAAAAACTGGTATTCCATTAGATGGTATTCCTTTCCATCCTTATTATTCAGTTAAGGATATTGTAGGTGTAACGGTATTTTTAATACTCTTTTCCGCAGTAGTATTCTATGCGCCAGAATTAGGTGGTTATTTCCTTGAAGCTAATAACTTCTTCCCAGCTGATTCAATGCAAACCCCAGAGCATATTGCACCACTTTGGTATTTTACTCCATTTTATGCCATCTTACGTGCTGTCCCAGATAAGTTAATGGGCGTAATAGCTATGGGCGGATCTATCGTAATTTTATTTGCATTACCATGGTTAGACCGTAGCCCAGTTAAGTCTATTCGCTATAAAGGCCCAATATTTAAATTTGCCTTATTCTTATTTGTAATAGCTTTCTTTGGTTTATGTTATTTAGGTATGCAAGCTCCAACTGCAACTAAAACTTTGTTTGCTCAAATATTTTCCGTTATTTACTTCGGATTTTTCTTGTTAATGCCATTCTATTCTAAGATAGATAAGACTAAACCAGTACCAGAAAGGTTAACATAATGAAAAAATTGATTACTACTTTAATTTTATTGTTGCCTAGTATCGGATTTGCGTCTGGTGGTGTTGCATTACAACATGTTAATAATGATCTAACTGATAATGATTCTCTGAAAGCTGGAGCTCAATTATTTGTTGATTATTGTTCTGGTTGTCATTCAGCTGATTATGTGCGTTTTCAACGTATTGGAAAAGATATTGGAATTTCTGATGAAGAGTTGCTGAAAGATTTTATGTTCAGTGCTGATAAAGTCGGAGAAACCATGAGCATTGCAATGGATAAGGCAGATTCTAAGAAATGGTTTGGAGTAACTCCTCCTGACTTGAGTGTGATTTCTAGATCTCGTGGAACTGATTGGTTATATACTTATATGATGAGTTTCTATTTAGACCCTTCTCGCCCATTTGGAGTAAATAATTTAATATTTCCAGATGTTGGTATGCCGCATGTAATGTGGGATCGTCAAGGTTGGCAAGAAGCGGTTTATGAAGAACATGATGGCCATAAGGTTATTACTTCTTTGAAATTGATAGGTTCAAAAGATAAAGCTGAACAATATAAGAAAGATGTAACTGATTTAGTAAACTTTCTTGATTATATTGGTGAACCAGCTAAATTGCAGCGTCTTGCTTTAGGTTGGAAAGTAATTCTTTTCTTATTTATTTTCTTAATCTTCGCAATTTTGTTGAAGAAAGAATATTGGAAAGATATACATTAAGTTATTTGAAAATGTCGGGTTATGCTTTGGCTGACCCGGCCTGTCTTAATATTCATAATACCATTTATAATATATGTCTTATGGAACGTTAAAAACTTATGAAGAAGTTGCATTAAAATTTGAAATTAAGTTAGAAGAACAATATTTTATACAACAAAAAACAATTAGTATTAATAAAGAGATTCTAAGTTTAATTCAAAATAATTTACAACTCCGACGTAATTATGTTAGTGAAAGTGCAATTTGTGAAACCATGATCTCTCCTATCTTAAATATAATCTCTAATGCTAATGATTTACCAGTATGGTCACATATGCGTTTTGATGTAGACGAAAAGGATGGATTGATAGGTATACCAGATTTTCTAATTGCACCAGCTTCTCCCATTGGAACAATTTTTACTCAGCCAGTTATTTGTGTAGCTGAAGCGAAAAAAGAAAATTTTAATGAAGGTTGGGCTCAGGCCTTATCTGAAATGATCGCTGCCCAACGTTTTAATCAAGATGAAACTTTAGAAGTTTTTGGTATTGTGACAACTGGTAGTATTTGGCAATTTGCTAGTTTACGAAATAAAGTGTTAAAGATGGATGTCATTAGCTATTCTGCACTGGAAAATTTACCAAAATTATTTAACTGTCTGAATTGGTTATTTTCTGAAGCTAAATCTAACAAACTATGAGTAATTTAGAATTAAATCTTAAAAATGTTGGTTTAATCAAAGAAGCTAATATAAAAATAAATGGCTTAACAGTTGTTGCTGGGGAAAATGATACTGGGAAAAGTACAGTGGGGAAGAGTTTATTTTTTATAAATAATCCAAGTAGTAGAGATTTAGTTCTCAGTAAATTTAATGATGTTTTTTATTTTACACCACAGGAAAATACAGAGATAAATTTCAATAAAAACTTATTTAATATTAAAAAATCAAATTTTAAAAATACTTTGATAACTATTTTTATTGAAACTCCTATCGTTGTTAGTCTATTTCATTTGTTTTCAGATTTAGATACTATCCAAAGTGATACTCCATATGAAATTAATTACCCTCATACATTAAGAAATTTATATAAACAATTAAAGTTAAAACTAAAGCATAAAACTCCCTCAAATAAAAATCAATCACAGCTAGAAATAAAATATGAAACTTCTTTAGATAAAGATGGACTGGTAAACAATTTAAAAGATATAATAAATGGAGAATTTATATATGTAGCTTTAAAAGAGCTAGTATTTAAAAGAGGCAATCAAGAATTTCATATAAATTCAGTAGCAACTGGAATTAAAAATTTTGGAATTTTACAACTTTTAATAAAAAATAATTATTTAAGTAAAGATTCTATTTTAATTGTGGATGAACCAGAAGTACATTTACATCCCAAATGGCAACTTGCATATGCAAAGTTTATAGTTTAATTGGTGAAAAATGGTGTAAAGGTTTTAATAACTTCTCATAGTCCTTATATGGTAGAAGCTCTGCAAAGGTATAGTGAAGTTGAAAAAATAGAAGAACAAACTAATTTTTATTTAGCAGAAGATGGTTATGTTGAAGAACAAGATAGTTTGGAAAATATTTTTGAAAAATTAGTAATGTCACTAAGGGAATTAAAAAAATTAAAATTGGAAAAATATATTGTATGAATAAGTCTTTGTCTGAATTAAGCTTTGATACAGCAAATAATATTACAGTTTGTAATTATAAAAATGAATTTGTAGATTTTGATAATTTAAAAGGTAGATTGAGAAGAGATAATATTCCAAATTCACCTGATATGGTTTATATAAATGATGAAAAAGAAGAAATTTGGTTTGTTGAGTTTAAATCTAGTAATAAAAGAAATCTATCTAATTTTAAAAATTAAATTAAAAAGAAAAGTACTTTCAGCTTTATTTTTGCTATATGAAATTTATTGTGAAAAAAGTTGTGAATATAAGAATTATAATAAGTTTTATTTTGTTGTCTTTAATAAAAACGAAACACTTTCTTTTGAAGATGAGTTTTTAAATATTTCTAATAAAGATGATAAAAGAATGATTGAATTTGGATTGGATGATTTAAAACCGAATTTTTTAAAAGATATTTTTACAGATAATTGTGATAGTTTTATCAAACTATTTTCAAACAGATTCAAAATACAATTTGAGAATAATTAAATTATTATCAAAAATACTTCTTAGAAAATCCAAATATTTAACACAATTTTTTAACAGTCAACAATTGGATAGCTAACAACGTGATGACACTTTACTCAGATGGAACTTGCTTGGAAAGCCATTGCGTACGTTTAGTAATGGCAGAAAAAGGTATTCAGTTTGATCTACATGTTATCGATCCTCAAAATCCGCCAGACACTTTACAACCACTTAAACCATACACTGATGGCATTATTTTCTCTGATAGAGAGGTGGTTTTATATGAACCTCAAATTGTCATTGAATATTTAGATGAACGCTTCCCGCACCCGCCATTAATGCCAGTTGATCCGGTTGCTAGGGCTAACAATCGTCTTTGTCGTTATCGTATCCAACGTGATTTGTATGGACATATAGAAGTATTGCAACAAGCCTCTAATAAAAAGAAATCAGCTACTGCTCGTCGTAAATTACGAGAAAATTTGATTTCCTTAGCCCCAATTTTTACTCAGAGAAATTATTTCATGTCAGATGATTATTCTTTGATGGACTGTTGCCTTATACCACTATTATGGCGTTTACCACTATTCGAAATAGAATTACCTAAACAAGCCAGACCAGTTCTTAGCTATGCTAACCGCTTATTTAGCCGAGAATCATTTCAAAGTTGTCTGAGCAAAACAGAACGAGATATTCAAGTATGACTTCAATACAACCATATTTATTACGAGCTTTTCATGATTGGATCGTTGATAATGGCTTAACTCCTTATATGTTAGTTGATGCCAAATATGAAGATGTAGCAGTACCAGAACAATATGTTGAAAATGGTCAAATTATTTTAAATCTTTCTCCAACTGCAGTACAAAACTTACTGTTAGATAATGATTGGGTAAGTTTTAGTGCTAGATTTTCTGGTCAACCATTTTCAGTCTATGTGCCAATCAAGGCAGTATTAGGTGTTTATGCCAAGGAAAATGGTAAAGGTATGTTTTTTCAAGATGAAAATACTGATAAATCAACAATACCTAAACCAGAGACACCAGCTAAGCCTAATTTTAAACTGGTGAAATAACTCTATTAACATAATCTGGCATTTCTAATATTTCGACAATAGAGCCAAGCATTATTATAATGCCTTTTTGTCTATTATTACCACCATCAGAAAATTCAAATTGATAACTCCTTTGCCAACTTAATCGACCATTTTTATTACGTTTTATTCGTAATTTGGTTATGATTATAGTATCATCCAACAACTGTAATTGTAGTTGCTTGCATAATCTTTGTGCTACAATTTTGGTTGTTTCTCGGCAACGTAGGGTATCAAACCAAAACCAAGCAATGCTTCCAAATAAAATAAGTAAAATTATAGAACTCATAATTGATGATTTAGTTTATACCTCTTTAACTTAATGTTTTAAATATGCTTGATATATGTTTACTAATGAAAATTTCAAATAAACACAATATAAACTTACAAGAATACTCACCGGTTTTACCACTTTTATTAATCGGTCTAATTATGCTAATTACAACACAATCTGTACATGGAACATATTCAATCGAATTACAACAATCTTTACAAACAGCATTAACTGCTAAAGGTTCTAATTATAAACCTAGGACTCAATATTTATTAGCAGATGGTAAACCACAATTTACTAATCGACTTATTTTAGAAAGTTCTCCTTATTTATTACAACATGCACATAATCCAGTTAATTGGTATGCTTGGGGTGAAGAAGCTTTTGCTCAAGCTCGTGAAGATAATAAACCAGTTTTCTTATCTATTGGTTATTCAACTTGTCACTGGTGTCATGTGATGGAACGAGAAAGCTTTGATAATATTAAAATTGCTCAGATAATGAACGAAAATTTTATTTGTATTAAAGTTGATCGAGAAAGACGGCCTGAAGTTGATGAAGTTTATATGACCGCTCTAGTGATGACAACAGGTCACGGTGGTTGGCCAATGTCTAATTTTTTGACTTCAGAAGGTAAACCATTTTTTGCTGGTACTTATTTTCCTCCCAATAATTTTATTAATATTCTACAAGAAATCTCTAATCTTTGGCAAACTCAACATCCTAAAATTATAGCTCAAGCTGATAATATTTTACAAGCAGTTAAGCAAGTTACTAATGCAAGTAGTAAAGCTCAACAATTGGGTGCAGATTCTATTCAAACAGCAATTAAAGCTATTTTAACTCGACATGATAGTTTTATTGGTGGCTTTGGAACTGCTCCTAAATTTCCTCAAGAAAATTGGCTATTGTTATTGTTAGAAACTAGTTTGCGTAATGATAAACAAGAACCGTTGTTAGCTGCTGTGAGAACTTTGAACGCAATGGCTCAAGGTGGTATCTATGATCAAGTTGGTGGTGGTTTTCATCGTTATACAGTTGATGAACAATGGTTAGTTCCTCACTTTGAAAAAATGCTTTACAACCAAGCTTTATTGACTAGAGTATATCTATTAGGCCATAAACTTACTGGTAAATATTCTGATATCATCGTGCAGACTTTAGATTATATTTTACGAGAAATGACCTCTGCTCAAGGTGGTTTTTATTCAGCTACTGATGCCGATAGTGAAGAAAAGGAAGGTTGGTTTTTTATCTGGACTCCAGAAGAAATACATAAAGCTTTGGATAAAGAAGAAGCAGAATTAGCTATTAAACTGTATAGAATAACTAAGTCTGGGAATTTTGAAGGTAGGAATATCTTACATTTACCAATTTCTTTAACAGACTATGCTGAACAAAATAATATTTCAATAGAACAACTTTTAAGCAAACTGAATATAATTCGTGATAAATTGCGGATAGTAAGAAATAAGCGTGAACAACCAATGCGAGATGATAAAATTATCACTGCTTGGAATGGTATGATGATTACTGCGTTGGTAGAAGCTGCTGATATTTTAAATCAACCTAAATATTTAACAGCTGCTATTAAAGCCACCGATTTTATTAATTTGGAGCTAAATAAGAAAAATAAGTTATGGCGAACTTACTTAGATGGCCAAACTTCTATTGTAGCTACTCAGGAAGACTATGCTTATTTTGCCGAAGCTTTAATAAATTTATATGATGTTACTGGACAATCAAAATGGTTACAGCAAGCTACAGATATAACTGATGAAATGTTAAAATTATTTTGGGATGAAACTAACGGTGGTTTTTTCATAAATGTTCCTAATGATAAATTGTTGATGATTCGTCCTAAAAGCCCTAATGATGGTGCAATTCCTTCTGGTAATTCAGTTGCAGTTCGGGTTTTAGCTATGTTGGCAAAACGTACTGGTGCAGATATATATCGTGAACATGCCAATACAACAATTAATGGTTTTGCTAATGCAATTAATAATAATCCGGATAATTATGCTTACATGTTATTAGGAGTTGATGAGCTGTTATATGGAGAAATGAAAAAACAACAGTATGGTTCTAATGGTAATGTGAAAGCATCACTGCAATTAACTGATACAGAAATTATGCTAAAACTAAATATTAAATCAGGATGGCATATAAATGCTCATAAACCATTGCAAGATAATTTAATTGCTACTGTATTAACTGTTGGAGAAAGTGAATGGCAGTTGGAATCAATAAAATATCCTGAGCCAAAACATCAAAGTTTACAATGGCAACAAGAAAAATTAGCTCTTTATGAAGGTGAAATCCAATTACATGGTAAATTAAAACATTCTAATCCTTCTTCAACAACAGATAATAATGTTTTAACTAAAGCTATACCAATTAAACTTAGATTTCAAACTTGTAATGATAAAATATGTTTACCACCAGAAGAATTAATCTGGAGAGAAAGAATTAATTTTTAGCTAATTTATACAGAGTATTTAAGAATTAATTCATTTAGATAATAAATATTCTGTACGAAATTCCACTATTCTAAAAATATTGTTAGCAATACATTTTGAAGTAAATAATATGAAAATAATCACTCTTGTTATTTTTTTACTGTCAGCATTACAAATAAACGCTTGTGCTGAAGAACCGTCGTCTGAACGCCAATCTGAATTGTTATATTTATTAAAACATGATTGTGGTGCTTGTCATGGTATGACACTTAAAGGAGGTTTAGGGCCATCTTTACTCCCAGAAATTTTAGCAACCAAACCTAAAGAATTGTTATTTATTACTATATTAGATGGTCGTATGGGAACAGCCATGCCACCTTGGCGAGATTTTTTAACTGTAGAAGAAATTAATTGGTTATTAAAACAATTGTTAGAAGGGATTAAACAGGATTAATTCTACAAATTTAGGGGCAATCCTAGTTGCCCTTAAATTTTATGGTTTTACTGTAACATTCTCAATAATTGGTTTTACTGTAATATTCTCAATAATTGGTTCTACTGTAATATTCTGAATAATTGGTTTTACTGTAATATTCTCAATAATTACTGGAGTTTTTGGAGCATCAGTTGAAAATGGACCACCACGACCAGTTTTTACTTTCCTAATTTTATCTACAACTTCCATACCTTCAGTTACTTTACCAAAAACAGCATAACCCCAACCACGAGTACTTTTAGAAGTAAAATCAAGGAATTTGCTATCCACCACATTGATAAAAAACTGGGCAGTAGCAGAATGTGGATCATTAGTACGAGCCATTGCTATCGTACCACGAGTATTTTTTAAACCATTATTAGCTTCATTAGGAATTGGAGCATGAGCTTTTTTCTGCTCATAGTTTTTATAAAATCCACCACCTTGAATCATGAAGTTACCAATAACTCGATGGAAAATTGTTCCATTATAAAAACCCTCTTCAACATAATGTAAAAAGTTATCAACACTTTTAGGAGCTTTTGCAGAATTTAGTTCGATAACTATATTACCCAGACTAGTCTGCATAATTACCGATTTAGCCGTTGTTACAGCTTTAGTGGTCACATCATGTTTATGAACTTCGTCACAATATCCAGAAAATGATAATAATAAAAATAATACACTAGCAAAATACTTCATTCAAAAATACTCCTTATATATTTATGAAACTACGGTTTATTGAAGATAACTATCCATTTAAAGCATTGATATCTTCAACATTAATAGAACCTTTATTACGGAACAATACTATTAAAATAGCTAATCCAATTGCTGATTCGGCAGCTGCAACTGTTAGTACAAAAAACACAAAAACTTGGCCAGCAATGTCAGCATTAAAATAGGAAAAAGCAACAAAATTCAAATTAACAGATAATAATATTAATTCAATACACATCAGTATTATAATCAAATTCTTACGATTAAGAAAGATTCCAGCTATACTGATACAAAATAAAATAGCTCCTAAAATAAGAAAATCAGCTAACTCTGGCATATATTATTCCTTTGGTTCAGATGGCATGTTGACAATTTTGACATAATCTTCACGATTTACACTAACCTGTTGATCTGGTTTTTGATATTTAGCTCGATTATGAGGGCGCATAGTTAAAGAAATAGCAGCAATCATAGCAACTAATAATAATGCTGCAGCTATTTCAAATGGATAAACATAATCAGTATACATTACCATTCCTAATGCCACAGTATTAGCGATTCCAGTCGCTTCTGGTGGCGGAATATTTTGCCAAGTTCCAACTACAAATACCATTTCTAATAAAATTAAAAATCCAACTACTCCAGCCACTGGTAAATTATGGACAAATCCTTCTCGTAATTGAGAGAAATTGATTTCCAACATCATTACCACAAATAAGAACAGTACCATAACTGCACCAACATAAACTAATACCAATGCAATCGCCAGAAATTCAGCTTGTAATAATAGCCAGATTGCTGCTGAAGAAAAAAATGCTAATACTAAAAATAAAGCTGCATGGACAGGGTTTTTAACCGTAACCACTCGTACAGCTGCAAATATTAATATGAAAGAAAACAAATAAAAAGTAAATTTTATCATATAGTTAATCCAAGGTTTTTAAAGTAAGTTTATCGTTCCTATATCACTATCTTAAATTAAGGAAATTATAATTTTAAAGTTCTAAATATTACCAAATAGACCACCACCAACGTAACCAACGGCTAACTCGTCTTCTTTGCACCATCACATTATTTTCATAATAACGAATAGCCTTGAGCGTACCATCTTTTTCATATTCTCTACTACTACCACTCAAACGGCCTTGACTATCAAAATCTGAATGTACTAACCATTTTTCACCAGTACTATAAAAAATAGTTGCCGAAACTGGTTCACCATTTTCAAATAACCAGTCACCTTGCAATCTACCATTAATATAATAACCTTTAGCACTACCTTCCTTTTTATCTGCTATATAATTTCGTTCTGCCTTCTTTTTACCATTACGGTGAAATTCTATTTCTAAACCTTCCCGTTTTCCATTAATCAAAGTACGTTGTCGAAACCGTTCACCAGTTGGATGGTATTCTATTTTATATTCAATTTTCTGCCCATCTTCATATTTTAATTCATATTCTAAATCGCCATTTCGCCGAAATCTTCGTTTACTAACTAATTTACCAGCTCTATATTCATGTTCTGCTTTAAGTTCACTAGTTTCATAAAATTCTTTGGTAAGCCCATGTAGTTGGCCACTGCGATAACTATATTCAAATTGGACCGTACCATTTTCATAATATTTTTTTTCATCTACTGCAAATACAGAAGTTATTAATATTATAGTTAATAGAGTTACTTTGATAAATAATTGCATAGTATTATCCTAAAATATAACTATAGACCTGCAAGATATTAAAAAAATCTGACAGGTCTAAGATTTAACGATATTGTGAATCAAGTAATCTATCTGCTGCTAATTGTGATTCAAGTTTATCGCCAGATGCTAATAAATCTTGTTTTGTCATCAATAAATCACCACTTTCTTCTCCACAATATTCAAACACACGTGTTTCAACAATGGCATCTACTGGACAAGATTCTTCACAATAACCACAAAAAATACATTTAGTCAAATCAATATCATACCGAGAGGTACGTCGAGAACCGTCAGCACGTTGTTCAACTTCAATTGTAATTGCTAATGCTGGGCAAGTAGCCTCGCATAATTTACAAGCAATACAACGTTCTTCTCCATTAGGATAACGTCGTTGAGCATGCCGACCTCGAAATCTAAATGATTGTGGAGTTTTTTCATCTGGGTATTGTACCGTAATTTTACGTTCAAACAAATACTTCCCAGTTACTCTCAATCCTTTAATTAATTCTAATAAAAATAATCGTTTAAATAAATCTATAATCGCTTTCATTATGTTTTCCTCATGCAAACCAAGGCGGCAGTTTTAATAATATCAGTAAGCCTAATACTACTATCCATACCAAAGTGATTGGGATAAATACTTTCCAGCCTAATCGCATAATTTGATCATAACGATAACGTGGAAAAGTTGCTCTAGTCCATAAGAAAAAGAATAATACAAACGCTATTTTAGCTCCAAACCAAAATATACCTGGTAAAAAGGAGAAAAGGTATCCTAAAACTGGAACGCCTTCAAATGGAGATAGCCAACCACCTAAGAAAAATATAGTCACTAATGCGGCAATTAAAATCATATTAGCATATTCAGCGAGGAAAAATACTGCGAATAACATCCCCGAATATTCTACATGAAACCCAGCTACAATTTCTGACTCACCTTCTGCTACGTCAAATGGAGCCCGATTAGTTTCTGCTAAACCAGATATGAAATAAACAATAAATAATGGAAACAAAGGTATCCAAAACCAATGTAATAAACTACCTTGTTGAGCCATTACAATTTCACTTAGGTTCAAACTGCCAGCGGCCATTAATACCCCAACCAATGCAAAACCCATTGCTATTTCATAGGAAATGATTTGTGCTGTAGATCGCATTGCTCCTAAGAAGGCATATTTAGAGTTAGAGGCCCAACCTGATATCATAACCCCATATACTCCAATAGAAGTCATTGCTAAAACATAGAGTAAACCTGCATTAATATCGGCTAATACCCAACCATCAGCAAAAGGTATTACTGCCCAAGCAGCTAAAGCTGGTGCTAAGCATAGAATTGGAGCTCCTACGAATAAAAATTTATTAGAATTGGTCGGAATGATGATTTCTTTAAACATCAATTTAATCGAGTCGGCTATTGGTTGCCCAAATCCAGGTAAATTTCTAAGAAATGGGATTATTGATAAATTGACTCGGTTTGGACCAATTCGTACCTGCATATAGCCAATAATCTTACGTTCCGCAAGAGTTAAATAGGCTACACATGCCATTATTGGCAACACGATGATTAAAATTTTAACCACTGTTATAAATAAGTAATATATTGATTCAATCATAATTTTTTAAACTGGGAGAAAAAATATTTAAATGTGTAGTAAGTAAAATTGTCCACTAATTTCATTAAGGAAAATTTATTATAATAGAAATTAAACAATTTGTACATTATCATTGCTATTAAAATATATTTCTTTATTATTATTATTTAAGTTTTCAAGATTTAAATTAACAATTATTATGACCATATAACACTTAAACTATCTTATTTTAAAATTATGCGCTATTTAACTTTTCAACTAATTCTATTACTATTTACTTTACCAGCATTTGCAATCGAGATATCAGTAAAAACCTGTGATAATTTAACTGAATACCCAGAAATACTCAAACAAGTTGGGCATTCTAACGATTTGCAAATTATTGAAATTAATCTTATTAAAGCCTTTAAACTTTTAATCAACAATTCCTTAGTTGCTGGCAATAATAAATTAACTCAATATAGAACATCTATATCTCAGATTAAAATAGATGTTAACAAATGGCAACAAAATACCCTATCCCAGCTTCAAAAATGTGAAAAATACTGGAATTACGCTATTGATAACAGTTTAGGCAAATATTATGGTTTAATTATTGGAATTAATAACTATCAACATTGGCCAAGATTAACTACTGCTATCAACGATGCCAAGATTATTGATGAAGTATTAAGCAGTAAATATGGTTTTAATAACATACTATTAATCAATGCTTCATATCAGGAAATAACTGCTGCTTTCAAAAAATTAAAAGATAAATTAGGAGTAAATGATAATCTGTTAATTTATTATGCTGGACGTAGTCATAAAGATGCAAATGGCCAAAGCTATTGGTTAGCAACTGATGCTGATAAAAGTAATCGGCAAAACTGGTTAGAAACTAATATTATCACCAGTAATTTATTGATTAATAATAATAGTTTGCGGAATGTTTTAATCATATCAGATGGTTTTTATTCTAGTCCATTAACTCAATATTATAAAAAGAAAAATTGGGTAATTAATGACCAGCAAAATGTAAGAAAAATATTAAATAAACTACCTAAATATATGTTAACTAATAGTAAAGTCGATTTGTTACAAAAAGCTATTAGAAAATCACGGATATTATTAGAAAGTAATGAACAAATTATCAGCAATGATAGACATTCAGTTTTAGCTCAAAATTTAGTAGTTGCGTTAAATAATAGAGAAGGAGAGACAATTTTTACTACTCGCAGTTTAATTGCGGATATGTCACAAATTTTACAATACAAATTAATCGATACTAATAGCAGGGGAGATTTTGTATTTAAACAACCATATAAATTTATCGATGCTAATGATATTCTTCAACAAAAGCAATCTCTATCTCTGACTAAATTGGCTCATAAAGAAATTGCTAAAGGTAATACAACTAATGGGATGTTATTTGCCTTGGAAGCATTGCCTAAATACACCTTTGCTCCAGAACGTCCTTATACTTTTGCCGCCGAAGAAAAGCTATATGAAGCAATTTTAAAACAACGTGAATATAAAATTATCACTGAGTCTGAACAGCCAATTCATCGAGTAGCTTATAGTCCAGATGGTTTACGAATTGCCACGGCTAGTATTAATGGCCAAGTTTATTTGTGGGATGTTGATGGTAATTTACTAAATGTTTTGCAAGGTCAACGAGTACCTTTTGTTAATCTTCCTTCTATCTCTTTCAGCCCTGATAGTTCCAAACTAATTACCAGTATAGCTAATGATAATGCCGCTCGAATTTGGAATGCTAATACAGGTCAGTTAATAAAAATATTATATGGACATCAAAAAGGCATAAACCATGTGACTTTAAGTGCATTAGATAACAAAATACTCACTGTAGCAGAAGACGCTAGATTATGGCAGGATGGAAAGCTAATTAACATATTAACTGGTCACGAAAAAACTATAAATTATGCAAGCTTCAGTCCCAACGATGAAATTATAGTAACCGTATCTGCTGATAATACTGCTCGTTTATGGAACAGTCATACTGGAAAGCTAATACATATCCTTGCTGCTCATACTGATAACATTAATTTTGCTAGCTTTAGTCCAGATAATAAAACGGTAATTACAGTATCAAATGACAATACAGCTCGCTTATGGAATGTGAATACTGGTGAACAAATTTCTGTATTTAGAGGTCATAGCGACAATGTATTAAATGCAGCTTTTAGTCCAGATGGTCGTTTTATTCTAACTGTTTCTAAAGATAAAACGGCTAATTTATGGGAAAATGGTAAATTACGGAAAATATTAGCTGGCCATAAACAGGCTTTAACTTTTGCCACTTTTAGTCCTTCTGGAAGATTCATCATTCTGACTTCAGAAGACCATACTGCCAGCTTATGGAAAACAAAAACTGGTAAGCAAATTAGCATTCTAGCTGGTCATACAGCCAAGGTTAATTATGCAGCTTTTAGTCCTGATAGTAAATTAGTTGCCACTGTTGCTGATGATGGAATAATGCGTTTATGGCAAGTAGCGAATAGAAATAACTTCAAAATATTGGCTGGTCATAAATCTAGGGTTTTAAATGCAGATTTTAGTGCTGATGGCAAACAAGTAGTGACAGCTTCCGATGATAATAATGCTCGAGTGTGGGATACTACAACTGGTAAATTATTGAGAGTTTTAGCAGGACATGAAAATAGAGTTAATCAAGCTTTATTTAACGGTTCACAAGTAATAACTGCTTCTGCCGATAAAACCACCCGAATTTGGCAAACTGATAAATCTTTTAAAATAATTGCCAGACATATAGATGAAGTTAATAATATTGCTTTCAGTCCTGATCATTCCAAACTAGTAATAGCTTCTGATGAAGAAACTACTTATTTATGGCAGAATTTTAATTGGGATCCAGCTTCTATTTGGAACTACTATACTAATGAGCCACTTATAGCTTTGTCTGGGCATACTAATAAGGTTGTACAAGCAAGCTTTAGTCTAAATAATAAAATAGTTGCAACTGCTTCTGTCGATAAAACTGCTCGCTTATGGAATTCAGATAATGGAAAATTTTTACGAACTTTAAAAGGTCATAAAAATACTGTTAATCAAGTTATATTTAGTCCCAATGGTAAATTAATTATTACCGTTTCTGACGATAAAACTGCTCGTTTGTGGCATAAAAATGGTAAATTATTCAAAGTATTAAAAGGTCATAGAGATAAGGTAAATCATGCAGCTTTTAGTCCTGATAGTAAATTTGTGGTTACTGCTTCGGATGATAATACTGCAAGATTGTGGGTTACCAAAACTGGTAAATTATTTAAGGTTTTACGAGGTCACAAGGATGAGATCAATTACATTGCTTTCAGTCCCAATGGTCAATTTATCGCTACTGCTTCGGATGATAATACAGTTCGTATCTGGAAAAATGGTAAACTTTTCAATGTTTTGTTTGGCCATGAAGATGAAGTAAATTATGTTAATTTTAGTCCTGATGGTAAATTTATTATTACTACTTCAGATGATAAAACTGCTCGTTTATGGCGAGTAATGTCAGTACAGGAATTAATTAATTATGCTAATCAAATAGTTCCAACTTGTTTGACAATTAAACAACGTCAGCAATTTTCATTACCAATAACCAAGAGCCAAGCTTTACTAGCTAAGGCTAAAATTCTAGCTCAACAAGGCCATATTCAAGCTGCAATAAGCACATTTAAGCAAGCTAAAGAACTAACTCCATGTTATAAGTTCAATCCAACAGATAAAAGCCATCAAATATTTGCTAATTATTTAATTAAACAAGGATTATCTAATCCCGATATTACAACAGCAATTAACCAACTTAAACAAGTTGATGAAATAGATACTAGATTTAATAGTCCGCAAATTATTGCTAATTTATTAGTACAACAAGCTGAACGATTAGCTCGGCAAGGTATAGTTAATAAGTCTATTTTAAAATATGCTGAAGCTCTTAAATTTGAACCTAATTTAGCTTTTAAACCAGAAAATAAAATGAATGCTGTGGTGTTGATAGAGCAAGGTAAATACTTAGCTAGAAAAGGAGATATTGACAATGCAATCACTAAATTTAAGGCAGCATTAGAGTTTGATCCTCAACTTCATTTTACTCCAAAATATAAAGCAGTTGCTCAAATCCAAATGCAACAAGGGGAATTATCAGCTCAAAAAGGAGATTTTAAAGCTGCGATAGAAAATTTTAAAACTGCTAGAACATTAGATTTTCAATTGAAATTTATTCCTGAAAATAAAGCTAATGCCCAAATTTTATTGCAAGAAGGAGAAAAATTAGCTAGAAACAATAAAATTAAGCAAGCAGTGGAGAAATTTACAGCGGCATTAATGTTAGATTCACAGTTAAATTTTAATCCTGAAGATAAAGCCATTGCTCAAAAATATATGTATGAAGGTACTCAATTAGTTAAAGAACAAGATATTCAAACAGCAGTTACTAAATTTAAACAAGCGATTAGCTTAGATTCACAATTAGAATTTACTAGTGAAATCCAAATAATTACTCAAGAATTAATTAATAAAGGTAAACAATTATCTAGAGCGAGTAAAGTTGAGTTGGCAATTAAACAATTTGAAGCAGCAATAGCATTTGATTCACAATTAAATTTTAATCCTAGACGTAAAGCTCTTGCTCATATGCGGGCTAAAGAAGGTGAGTTATTAGTTAAAGATGGCAAAATTGAAGCTGCTAAAGAAAAATTTAAAGTAGCAATAAAATTGGATAATAAATTAATATCTCCTAAAATTCAAGAGTTTGCTCAATTTTTAGTAAAACAGGGTAAACAATTGGCAGAACAAGATATTGAAGCTGCTGTAATAAAGTTTAAAGAAGCTCGATTATTAGACCCAAAATTGACTTTTGACCCACATCAATTAGCCACTAATACTATGGCTCAAGTACGTTTACAAGAAGGAGAGCAATTAGCTGCAATTGGGGATAGTGAAGCTGCGATAGAAAAATTTAGGGAAGCTAGAGCTTTAAACCAACAATTGAACTTTGATCCAGAAAAAAAGGTGGGTAAATTAGTGGCTTTATTACGGATAAAAGAAGGCACTGCTTTAGCTCAACATGGCGATATTAAAATTGCAATTAAAAAGTTTCAACAAGCTTTGCAACTTAATCCACAGTTACAATCTATTGAAATTAAAGCGATGGCAGAATTATTAATCGAACAAGGTAGACAATTGGCTCAAGATGGTGATATTAAAGCGGCTACATTAAAATTTAGACAAGCTCGTCAACTTGATGCAAATTTGGAATTTAATTTTGAGGAAATGGCGGCTTTATGGATATATAAGGAAGAACAAGATCGGGAAGAATGGTGGGGAACTGCTGAACAAGCTGGTAAAGTAGCGGCTGCACTTGGTTTTATCGCTATGATTATTATCATATTATGATTATTTACTGAAGTTATGCAAACATATTTTATAAACTATAAGGATTAATTTTTTTATTAAAGATTATATAAATCAATCATTTTCAGTGTGTAATTTGTTGTTATAGGTATTAAGGTTAGTTTGACGTTGATAGCTGGGATTTATTGCTTCATCCTAGCCTATGAGTTCTGCGTAGATTCATGAGGAAGAAGTATGATGGATTTGAGCTGAGTCGCACGACAGGACGAGTAGAGAAACTTTATCTGTTTTGCTAAGAATAGTTCTAAGGAACATGGATGTTCCGTGAACCTCATGAAACCTTGGCAGGACTTCAAAATCATGTGAATTCTGATTCAGATAATTTTTTTGCTATATATTGCTATGAGATATTTCTTTTAAATAGTTACATAACCAATTGAGTACTAAAGCGGAACTTTGTAAAACAATTAGAGGAAAAATAAAATTAATTCTCAATTATAACAATCTTTTGCAGATATATATAAATTACCATTATTTGAACAAACTTGTGGAAGCATTAATTGATACTGTTCGCAATTATGAATTTTTTGCTGATGATGTATTACAATGTGATGAATTATTTAATAGTGAAGTTTCTCAAAATGGTTAGAAAAAATGGCTTTTAAAGTTGAAACTGAGATCAATCAAGGAGATATTTTGGATTTTAAGCAAACATGAATTGCTATATCATATGAATCGTTATCTCACTATAGTTGAAATAGATAATAAGATTTTTGGTAGTAGTAAACGTAGATAACACTTTATATTACTAGTGTAAAGTTTTCGTTAAAAATATCGGTAATCCTGAACGAAGTAGTGGTACATGAAATCAAATAATATTGGGATTATAATGATGAATGAAAATCCAAATAGCTCCAATGTGATTTGAAAGTTTTTTGGAAAAAGAAAGAGTGCTTCTAACAAGACGGGCAACGAAGTAAAGAACGAATGTGAGATCAATACGTTGTCTCATGGTGCAATTAAAACGTTCAATACAATTTGTAAGACCAGTTTATTTTCCAACTGATTTATGACGTTCTTTAGGAAAAATGGCATCATATGCTGCCCAAAAATCTGTAAATGAAATAGCACATTGTTTATAAACAGGTGGTAATGAGTTCCATAATCTTTGGGCATCTTTTGTATCTCTTCTTTCAATATAAGAATCCCTACTCAACTATTTCATTCGTTTCAATATTAATAGCTAACCAAATCCACTGTTTATTTTCTAAATACAAAGAATCCCTACCTACATTGGGCGTATAAGGCCACGCCACTTCGTTGCATCACATTGGATGATAATTTTACCTTTTAGGTGTAACATCAATTGCTTTTGGAACAGAATCATATTTGATATTCACATAATTTTGCAGGCAACGTTCACTAACAACTCTTGCAATTCCTGCTAATGGTATTTTTTCTAATATTATTAATCAAATCTTTCTTTAGATAGTATATTTTTGGGTTCTAAAACAAATTGACGACGGCATTCTTTACAGGAATATTTTAGTTTTACGTTATGGATGCTACCGTATGGTATTTTATGAGTTACATCTTGGGCAGTTCATCACCATTTATTTATGTTCATATCAACTTTTTATTATACACCACTACTTCGTTCAGGACTACCAAGTTACGCAAGATAATCATTGATTAAATATTTAATTGTCTGAATCAGAATTTACAGAATTATAAAATTTTCAGAATAAAGGCAAATTTGGGGTTTAATTCTTAAATTCTGTGAATCCTGATTCAGACATTTTGTTTACCGATACAACCAAACCCGCATCAACGACAGCAATTTATCTGTCTCAACTGGTTTAGCCAAATAATCATTTGCTCCAGCTTCAATACATTTAATTTTATCATCTTTCATGGCTTTAG
>DAOUSL010000406.1 GCA_030627235.1 Thioploca sp. | reverse complement strand
GGATCTTTAGCTACTGCTAGGAATGGGTTAGCAGGCTGTGGTACTCAATCAGCTGGCTTAAGCTCTGGCGGCGACAATGGCCCCTTAGCAGTAACAGGAGGATACGACGGTACTGCTTGGTCAGCGCGTGGAGCACTAGCTACTGCTAGGCAATCTTTAGCTGGTTGTGGTACTCACTCAGTCGGATTAAGTTTTGGCGGCGACGATGGCCCCGCAGTCGTAGCAACAACAGAAGAATACAACAACCCTCCTGTACAAGACGTAACAACCCTCCAGTCAACAACCGGAGCTGGTTCGGCCGGTCTATACGTTGGGATGCAGGTATTCCCAACAGCAGGAGCCACAGGTACTTTTGACAGCACAATAGCTTCAGCAGATCAGTGGACTGCGTTTTCGATTCTAATTGAGCCAGGCATTAGCGGCCCTTCTACTTTCAACGTGACAGTGAGCGAAGCAGCCACATCGACCGCTGCCCAATCTAATATATTTACTACTAGCCAAACTTCGGCTGAGTCAGTATCAGCGTCCGAAGCAAACAGCTCAGGGCTTGCTTTACTGGTAGCCTTAGCAGAAGCAGGGGCAGGCGATAGTAGCCATACCTCTACAATCTCTAAAAATAAGGTCGCTACAGAAACGGTAACAGCGACAGATAGCGAAGCAGTTACTGCAGGGTTTGTGGCCTTTAGAAGCGAGTCTGCTGCAGCTAGTGAGCAACAGGACTCTAAATTCACCACGTTTTCAAGTATACTGGAAGCGGCTACCAGCTCTTCCACAAGCTTTACGTCCCTTACGGCCGTAGCGAACGCACTAGAAGCTGCTACTGTAGGAGAGGCTAGCTTAAGCGGATTGCTGGCTACAGCCAGCTTGACGGAGGCTGTGTCCATAAGTGCTGCTCAGATTAGAAGTTTAGTTGCGGTAACCTCTGCGGCAGAAACAGCTGCTTCTAGCGACGAGCAAGTAGGCACTGTGTCCGCCGTAGTTGTAGTGCTCGAGAGCCTAACTAGCTCAGACAGCTCTACCGCCACTTATGAGGCTACCGCCTTTAGTGTGGAAGCCCTAACCTCTAGCGACGGGCAAGTAACCTCAGCTTCCCTAGGGGTGGCCGTAACAGAAGCCCTGTCGGCTGTGGATGTACAGAGCGGGGACATTATATTCCTTTTATTTAGCCCTGCGTGGGCTATCAAGGTAAACACGTTAATTGGAGCTATGTAAATGAGTTTTTTAATAAATACGGCCGTAACAGGTTTTACCGTCGGGCTCATTTCGGTGACCGATGGTAGCGACATAACTACAGGAACACCTGTAGGCTACTTTACCTTAGATGGTGGGGCACAAACAGCAATAGCAGACGTTTCCCCCG
>DAOUSL010000026.1 GCA_030627235.1 Thioploca sp. | reverse complement strand
TACATTCTACATAAATTCCGTAATTAACAGTATATCTTTGGTCAATTTCACGTGGTTAATACAATCATACTTAGCTATATTACTTTCGTTATTTAGGAAATGATGTCTAGTTTTGCAAAATATTTTTTAAAATTACTTGACATTCTAAATGATAATAATTATCATCTAGCTTATAGAACCATGTAAATTTAGCTTAAATAACCTTAAAATATCGGAGATAAACTGATGGAAAACAATTTAAAAAATCTGGATATTGGTGATTGGGGAATTGTCGCTGGTTTTCAAAAAGGCAATAAGGGCTACCGTAAGAAATTATTGGCTATGGGTCTAACTCCTGGAACTGAATTTAACATTATTCGTTATGCTCCTTTAGGTGATCCAGTAGAAATTAAAACTCGTGGGTTTGCTCTTACTTTGCGGAAAAGTGAGGCCGAAAGTTTAATAGTAAAGCGGATTGATAAATGAGTCAAGTTGGAGTAGTTGGTAATCCTAATTGTGGTAAAACCGTATTATTCAACGTTTTAACCGGTACTAAACAACAAGTCGGTAACTGGCCTGGGGTAACGGTTGAACGTAAAGAGGGGTTTTATGAACATGCTGGTAAAACTATTGAATTAGTTGATTTACCTGGTACTTATTCACTTGATTCTTATCCAGGAATGAGTTCTCTGGATGAACAAATTGCTCAAGATTATATTCTATCTGGAGATACTGATTTAATTGTAAATATTATTGATGCTTCTAATTTAGAACGAAATTTATATTTAACTACGCAATTGTTAGAAATGAAAGTCCCTTTGGTAATAGCCCTCAATATGATGGATATTGCCGAAAAAAATAAAATAAAAATAGATATAGCTAAATTATCCGAACGCTTAGGTGTGCCAATAATTCCTATAACTGCCACTAAAAAGCTGGGTATTGAAGAACTAAAACAAATTATAGATACAGCAGTTAAAGATAAACATGTGCCAACTTTGAGAGTTGAATATCCATTAGCAATTGAAGCAGCACTTAGCAAATTATTACCAACCGTCACTGAACAATTACCAAATAATATTAAATCCCATGCTCATTGGGTAATTTTAAAATTATTAGAAAATGATGATTTAACTAGAAAATGGGTTAATGCAGATACCCAAAAAACTATAGCCGAACATCAAAAAAATATAGAAGCAGATTTAAATGAAGAATTAGATATTATAGTAGCTGATAGTCGATATAATTTTATAGCTAAAGCAGTTGCTAATACAGTACAAAAAACTGATCAAATGACCAAAACAGCATCGGAAAAAATTGATCAAGTAGTGTTGAGTAGAATATTTGGTATACCGATTTTTTTAGGCATTATGTATTTAATGTTTATGTTTACCATCAATATAGGTGGAGCTTTTATCGATGTATTTGACATGTTATTTGCCACTATATTTGTGGATGGGTTTGGTGAATTACTAACTGCTATTGGAGCTTCATCAGCCACTAGAATTTTACTAGCTGATGGTATGGGTGGGGGAATTCAAGTAGTTGCTACTTTTATCCCAATCATCGGATTTTTATATCTATTTTTATCATTTTTAGAAGATTCTGGTTATATGTCTCGAGCAGCATTTGTAATGGATCGGTTAATGCGATTTGTTGGTCTACCAGGTAAATCATTTGTTCCCATGATCGTTGGATTTGGTTGTAATGTACCAGCTATTATGGCAACTCGTACTTTGGAAAATCGACGAGATCGGATTTTGACTATTTTAATGAATCCGTTTATGTCTTGTGGAGCTAGACTGCCAGTTTATGCTTTATTCGCAGCTGCATTCTTCCCTATAGGTGGTCAAAATATAGTATTCAGTTTGTATCTGATCGGAATTGCAGTAGCAGTTTTGACCGGTTTAGTGCTAAAGAATACCTTATTAATTGGTGAAGCATCCCATTTTATCATGGAATTACCACCGTATCATATGCCAACCATCCAAACCATCTTATTACGAACTTGGGAAAGATTACGGGATTTCATATTACGAGCTGGACAAATTATCGTGCCGATGGTAATAGTATTAACTTTCTTAAATTCATGGGGTACTGATGGATCGTTTGGCAATGAAAATAGTGATAAATCAGTATTGAGTGAAATTGGTCGAACCTTGACTCCAGCTTTTGAGCCAATGGGTATTAATAAAGATAATTGGCCAGCAACAGTGGGAGTATTCACTGGAATTTTGGCAAAAGAAGCTGTAGTTGGAACTCTAGATGCTATTTATTCACAATTAGCAATTTTAGATTCAGGTAAGGATGTTGTAGAAGAAGAATTTGTATTTTGGGATGGTATTATGGAAGCTATTACAACTATTCCAACTAATTTAATTAAAGTTGGAGATAATATTTTAGACCCACTAGGTTTAAATATCGGTGATGTAAGTACCTTAGAAAATGCGGCTGAAGCACAAGAGGTAAATACTGGAACTTTTGGAGCAATGGTGGCTAGATTTGATGGCCAAGCTGGGGCTTTTGCCTATTTATTATTTATCTTGTTATATTTTCCGTGTGCGGCTGCAACTGCTGCTATTTATCGAGAAACTAGTATGGGTTGGGCGATATTTGCGGCTGCTTGGACAACTGGAATCGCTTATGCACTAGCAACTATTTTCTACCAAATAGCAACTTTGGCTAGACATCCAATATCTTCAATTGCTTGGGTAGCAGGTTTATTGACCTTATTTATTGGAGTAATTGGAATTTTATATTTGTATCGGAATCGAGTATAGAAATCAATTGTATCTCCTAATCTATTTCTTTGCTTTACAAATTGCTGTTTATGAAATATTTAGGAGATACAACTATTCTTACCTCTAATTGAAATAGATTATCTAATTTGTCTCATAGTTACCAACTTTATCTTCCTTGAACATATCTCTAATACCACGTATAGCTTGTCTAGTACGATGTGGATTTTCAATCAATGCAAATCGAACGTGATCATCTCCATAACTACCAAAACCAATTCCAGGTGATACTGCAACTTTTGCCTTAGATAATAATTTCTTAGAAAATTCTAATGAACCAATAGCTTGATATGGTTCTGGAATCTTAGCCCAAACAAACATAGTTGCTTTAGGCCTTTCTACCTGCCAACCAATAGCATTCAAACCATCACATAACACATTCCGCCGTTGTAAATATAGATCACGAATTTCTGTTACGCAATCTCCACATTCTTCCAATGCAGCAATACTGGCTACTTGAATTGGAGTAAATGTACCATAGTCGAGATAAGATTTAATTTTAGTCAAAGCTGCAACCAAACTAGAATTGCCACACATAAAACCCATTCTCCAACCAGGCATATTATAACTTTTTGACAAGGAAAATGATTCTACAGCAATATCTTTAGCTCCTTTAACCTGTAAAATAGATGGTGCTACATAACCGTCAAATACAATATCTGCATAAGCTAAATCATGTATTACCCAAATTTTATGTCGTCTAGCAATTTCAACAACTTGTTCAAAAAATTCCAGTTCAACGCATTGAGTAGTTGGATTACCAGGAAAATTTAATACTAATATTTTTGGAGTTGGCCAAGAATTGGTAATAGCTTTAACTAATTCAGCAAAAAAATCAACTCCAGCAATCAATGGTACATGATGAATATCAGCTCCAGCAATCACAAAGCCATAAGGATGGATTGGATAGGCTGGATTTGGAACCAGAATAGTATCTCCAGTATCAACAGTTGCTAATGCCAAATGGGCAAGACCTTCTTTAGAACCAATAGTGACAATAGCTTCTGTTTCTGGGTTTAAAGACACATTATAACGTTGTTCATACCAATTGGTGATGGCACGTCGTAATCTTGGAATACCTTTGGAAGCAGAATAACGATGAGTATCCTTCCGTTGAGCTGCTTCTACCAATTTATCAACAATAATTTTAGGAGTAGGTTGGTCTGGATTACCCATTCCAAAATCAATAATGTCTTCACCTCTAGTTCGAGCTTGCATTTTTAACTCATTAACGATATTAAAAACATAAGGTGGAAGACGTTTAATACGAGGAAATTCGTCTTTTAAAATCATAAGCAAATTATAAGATTAATTATAGCAATTCTTAATTAAATTTAAAATAGATATCAATTACTTATTTAGTATTATTATAATTTATCAAATTTGGAAATAATGTTATAAATTATTTTTAACCAATGGGTAAATTGTATTTTTTAAAGTTTAATTAGATTTTTTGTAAAAATTAGTGAATAAGTTTGAGTATAGAATACTTTACAGTGTGTCATCAAATAAAAAATGAGAAAGAGCTATGCTAATAGTATAGCATCTAAATTGTATGCAATTACTAATACTAGGACGCTATATTTACTTTATTAAATTCCCAAGTGAGATAATTTTTTCGGGAGTTAGTTGGTAATTTTTAGATTTGATATTTTTTACAATTTATCATTTTAACCTATTTATATTCTTTTTTTATACTATGACAAAGTAATTTTTTAGAAAACAATTTTGTAATTTGTACAGAACTATCTAATATCACATTTAATTATATTCAAGTTTTTATCACTAAATACCACAATAATATCAAATCTTTATATTGAAAATAGATTTATCAAATAATAAGTTTAACTTGACTGTAATTTTTCTTTTAAGTATAGTATTTGGATTTTATTAAAACTTTTTGATATTGTTTTTGTGTTAAGTTAAGTTTATAATAGAAAATGGTTTGTTCGTTCCCAAGAATTTGGATAATTATCTAAATATTTCATAATAAATAACGAATTATTTCTAGGTTAATTACATTAGATAACTTTATTGGACATTCTGTCCAATTTCTTAAGAGGAAAATCATGGCAACAGGCACTGAAATTACTACTGGTAAATCTGCATTGGCAGCTTTAGGCTCTTCTAACTCTTTCTTACTTGCTCATCCAGTTGGAGTTGCAATTGTTGGTGGAGCTTTGGTTGGAGCAGGAACTTATTTTTTAATGAAAAAATTCTTAAAGAAAAAAGAAGAAGAAGTGAAACCTGTAGAAGCTTAAACATAATGACATGGTTTATTGGAGTATAAAATAGTTTTTCCATTAAACCATGTTGTATTTTATATTTAGGAGAAATAAATGGAAGAGCAAGAACAACCTACAGTGAATCAAGAAGTTATTAATATAGAAGCAGCTATTGACAGTAGAGTTGATAGAGTAACACAGGCTCATAGTACAGTTAATAAATATGCTTTAGGTTCAATGGCTGTAGCAATTGTTCCATTACCATTAGTTGACTTAGCCGCTTTGTCTGGAGTTCAACTCAAAATGGCACATAGTATTGCTAAACAATATGAAGTACCTTTTTCTCGTAATTTGGTAAAACCGTTAATAGCCTCTTTATTAGGTGATATTATTACAGTTTCAATGACTAAATATGTAGCAACTAATATAATTAAATTAGTCCCTGTAGCTGGGCAAGTTTCTAGTTTTGCTAGTAGTGCGGCTTTATTTGGTGCAGCAACATATGCAGTTGGTAAAATATTCGTAGAACATTTTGAATCTGGTGGTACTTTTCTTAATTTTGAAGCAGATAAAATGAAAGACCATTTACATCAGCTATTTGAAGAAGGTCGAAAATTTGTAGCAAGTAGTAAATAAAATTCTGTCCATCCTTTTATCCACATAATAAAGGGTGGAATTAGGCTTCCTTTCCTTAGTAAACATAAAAAATATCGTGAATCTATTCGAATTCTTTAGTAAAGAATCCGACCTACCGCAAGGCAAAATTGTATCAGTAGCAATTATTTCAGGTCTAGCTAATGGCATGTTGTTGGCGCTTATCAATTTAGGGGCAGAAAATGTCTTAAATAATAAAGTTGAAATCCATATTTTTTTATTATATCTTACTGCTTTTGTATTATATATTTATACTCAAAAATATGCTCTTGCTCAATCTTCTATTGCACTTGAAACGGCAATTCGTAAAGTCAGAGTAAGAATTGTTGATAAAATTCGTCATACTGAACTATTATTCATAGAAAATATAGGTGGATATAGTGAAATTTATTCTAAATTAACTCAAGATAGTAGCATAATATCCCAAGCTATTATTTTTGTAGTTTTTTCTATTCAATCTGCAATAGTGCTTATTTTTAGTTTGCTTTATATAGCTTGGTTATCTCCTGTTAGTTTTTTAGTTTCTGTAATAATTCTTGGATCAGCAGTATTTTGGCAAATTACTTCCAATAAATTA
Organism: Thioploca sp.; assembly: GCA_030627235.1. GTDB lineage: Bacteria > Pseudomonadota > Gammaproteobacteria > Beggiatoales > Beggiatoaceae > DRQV01. The sequence continues at coordinate 24,817 of DAOUSL010000026.1, read as the reverse complement.
GCCATTCAAGCACTAAAAAAAGCCAATAAAAAAGAAACTATATTTTTTAGAACCTTAAATCATATTTTAGAAGGTTTTAAAGAAATTAAAATTAATCATCGTAAAAATGATGATGTATTTAAACAAGCCGAACAAATTTCTATTGAAACAGAGCAACTTAAAGTTACTGCTAGTATTAAATTTATTGATGTGCTTATGTCCACTAGAGTGGCTTTCTATATATTATTGCCATTATTGATTTTTATCCTACCTTTATATTCTATGGTTTCAACAGATATAATTTTTAAAATTACCACAGCAACCTTATTTATAATTGGTCCAATAAATTTGATTACAATTACAGAACCTATGTTAGCTCGTGCTAATATAGCACTGACTGGAATTTATAATTTAGAAGCAGAATTAGACAATGCTATTAATTTACATAGTGATTCATTTATTGATACTCCTCCAGATAAGTTTCAAATGGTTAAATTTTCAGAGGTTACTTTTAATTATCTTGATAAACATGGAGAAAGCTTATTTTCTATAACTCCAACTAATCTTAATATTCAACAAGGAGAACTATTATTTATAGTTGGTGGTAATGGTAGTGGTAAATCAACTTTATTGAAATTATTAACTGGTCTTTATTATCCAACCAGTGGTTCTATTTATATTGATAATGAAAAAGTAGATCATACTAATTACCAAAGTTATCGGGAATTATTTGCAATTGTTTTTACTGATTTTCACCTATTTGATAGGCTTTATGGTTTGCATGACGTTGATGAAAAAAAATTAAAAAGTTTATTAAGTTTAATGGAATTAACCAGAAAAACTAAATATGTTAATGGTAAATTTTCTCATCTTGACTTATCAACAGGGCAGAAAAAACGTTTAGCCTTTATAAGCTCTGTATTAGAAGATAAGCAAATCTATATTTTTGATGAATTAGCTGCTGATCAAGACCCACATTTTAAAAAACGGTTTTATGAAGAAATATTATTAGATTTAAAACGGCAAGGTAAAACTATAATTGCTGTAACTCATGATGATCATTATTTCCATGTTGCAGACAGGGTGTTAAAAATGGAATATGGAGAATTAGTTGATTATAATGGAAGTATATAATTTTGATAATCCTGTAAAATTTTTGATAGTACAGGATTATAATTACTAATTTAAATTTTTGATAATCTGTTGACTATCTCATGTAATGACTTTAATTCTGGATAGTCAGCACTTACTTCTATTATGTAATTCAAAGTTCTCGGAATATCTTTTAAATAACCAGATTTCCCATCTCGATGATATAAACGAGCAAAAATCCCACTAGCCTTCAGATGTCGTTGAATTCCCATCCAGTCAAACCAACGTAAAAAATCATTCTTTGCAATTGATTTTCCCAAATTATTTTGATATATTAGAATATAATAATATTCTAACCATTCATTTAATTGTTTACGTGGCCAATTAATATAACAATCCCTTAATAAGGATACTAGATCATAAGTTATTGGGCCAATTACTGCATCCTGAAAATCTAAAATTCCCGGATTATTGTTAGAAGTAACCATTAAATTACGGGAATGGTAATCACGGTGGACAAATACTTGAGGCTGAATAAGAGCAGATTGACTTAGTAGTTCAAAACAAGCTGCTAACTCAGTTTGTTGTATTTTAGATAATGATAATTTTAAATGTTTATCTACCAACCAATCGGTGAATAAATTCATTTCATTATGCAACAAAGTATGATCATAAATTGGCAAACCATCACTGGCAGTTTTAACTTGTATTGTAACTAAAGAATTTATTGCATCTTTATACAAAGTATCAGCTTTATCTAAGTTTTCCAAATATAGCTGTGAGCCTAAATCTGTTAATAATAAAAAACCTTGAGTAAGATTACTCGCTATTATTTTAGGTGCATTTATTCCACTTATCGTTAGGCGATTAGCTATATCGATAAAAGGCCGACAGTCTTCCTTATCTGATGGTGCATCCATCACAATATGAGAAGTTCCATCTATTATTATTCGGAAATAACGTCGGAAACTAGCATCATTAGTAATAGCTATTAATTGAGGATTAGCAATATTTAACTCTGTTTGCAACCAATTTTGTAATTTTTTAATTCGTGCAGGCATATAAAAACCAAGTTATGAAATAATTCTTATCAGTAAAAAGTTTTGGATAAATATAAAAACTTAAACTAGTATTTTAAATCATACAGTTTTAAAAATCTTCTAAATCTTTAATTATATATAAATATCATAAACTTAAAAAATAGCTTGACTTTTTTATAATACTTGACTACAATAGTCAAGAATACAATGGAGGAAATGTTATGGCACATAAATTACCTTTAAACCAAAGTCTTACTATTCCTGGTTCTAGTATTGAAAATTATTCGCAAGCAATCAAAACTATTCCTATGCTAACAGTTGAGCAAGAACGTGAATTAGCAGAAATACTGCAAAGCAATAATGATATGGAAGCAGCTCGTATTTTAGTTATGTCACATTTACGTTTTGTAATGCACATTGCAAATAGTTATCGTGGCTATGGTTTACCTCAAGCAGATTTAATTCAAGAAGGTAATATTGGCTTGATGAAAGCAGTAAAAAGATTTGACCCTAGTTTTGGGGTGCGTTTAGTATCTTTTGCTGTACATTGGATTCGAGCAGAAATACATGAATATATTTTACGCAACTGGAGAATTGTTAAAGTAGCAACAACTAAATCTCAACGTAAGTTATTTTTTAATTTGCGTAGTGCAAAAAAGCGCTTAGGTTGGTTGACTCAAGCTGAAGTTGAAAAGGTTGCAGAAGATTTAGGGGTTAATACTAAAGATGTGCGAGAGATGGAAAAACGTTTAAATAGTCACGATATTTCATTTGATGGCCCAACTGATGGTGATGATGATGAAGGAGAAACATATGCCCCATCTGGTTATTTAGAAGATAATCGTTATGACCCAGCTGTTTTAGTGGAACAAATTAATTGGCGAGATCGTGGTTATGGACATTTGTATAGTGCCATTAAAAAATTGGATAATCGTAGTCAGGATATTTTACAAAAACGTTGGCTTAGTGATAAAAAAGTTACTTTACAGGAATTAGCCAAAGATTATCAAGTATCAGCAGAACGAATCCGTCAAATTGAAAGTAATGCTATTAAAAAGCTAGGTAAAAATATTGCGTTTTTATTATAATTATGGTGATATTATTAATTAATGATAACTACTCAGCTATGTCTAAACATTTAAAATTTCGGAAGTTATCAACCGAATTTATATTTCTAAAACATTATTTAACTGAGTAGTAATATTAATAGATTTAAACTATAAGTATTTCTAAATTGGATAGTTTACAGTAATATAATTAAGAATTGCCATATCAATTTTCTACCAAACAATTAATACTTTGATTGCCATTAAATACAATTGTGCCATTTTCTAATCTATACCCAAAATATACTTTCCAAATTCCAACATCGCTAAGTTTGCCATCATATATCGGTATAAACTGAGTCTTTTCTAAATTAGCAATTGCTTCATATGCTATGAGATTATTTAAATCTCCATTCCAAAGCTGAATATTTTGACCACTACCAACCATAAAAAATAGTTCTGGATTATTTAAAGGGTTATAACTAGCAAGCAAAATAATATCCGCTCTATCACCAATATGTTCATCTGCAACAGTTATAAAACCTTCAATTACTACCGAATCACTAGTATTTACAATTGTTTCTTGGCTAAAATTTGTATCATTAACTGCTATTCCACCATTAAAAATAGAATTATTATTAATTAGTTCAGATTGTTCATTAATAAATGTGCCGAACCCTAAACTAGGCAAAATAGGAACTGCCATAACAACTTGAACTGTGGCTTGTATGGTTCTACTTATATCACTAGCCAATATAGCTTTAATAATATAGTTACCTTTTATTTTGACTGGTTCTAAACGGGTTATAACTATTCCATTAATATCGCTAGCAGCAGTGGTAATACCATTATCCATAAGACTACCATCTGGAGTAATTACTTGAAAATTAACTATTTCAGCTGGAATATTATTATTAAAAGCATCGATTAATTGAAAAGAAATATTAGCCGAAGACTCACCAGTAAAAATAGTCTGATTATTACCAGCCACAACTTTAAATATACTAACTAATCCGGCTGTTATAATAATATTAGCATTCACAGCTTGCACAGCATTTCCGGCTAACTTAGCAATAATAGTATAATTCCCTATATCTCCTGTAGCTTGCATACTAGTTTTAACTCGTCCGTCAGCATCAGGTTGAGACTCATAAGTAGTTAAACCTTGCAGAGTAGTAATCGTACCAGTAGAGTCTTGCAATTGAAATTTAACTGTTTGTCCAGTAACCGGATTGCCTTGTTCATCTGTAACTTGAAATATAATATCTTCAGAATCAAAACCAGCTTTAACAGTTTGTTTATCACCAGAAATTAAAGATAAATTAGCTGAAGTTTCTACTGGGATATCAATAATTGGTGGTTGATCTCCATCAATAGGTTTGTCATCCAATGACTGAACTATTACTACCGCGTTAGCCAATTGAGTAACATCGGTTTCTAATTTAGCTATAACAATATAATTTCCTATGACTGTAGGATTTTGTAAATTAGTTATAACCTCTCCATCATTATTTGGTTCAGCTCTATAATTAGTTAAACCTTGTAAAACTATAGTGTCGCCAAAAGGATTGGTTAATTGAAATTTAACTGTTTCTTTAGTATTTGGATTACCTTGTTCGTCAATAACTTTAAATACAATATTTTCAGAATTAGTTTCTAGTTTCATAACTTGTTTATCACCAGACACAACGGTAATTATTGCATAAGCTGGTTGTAATAAAATTATGCTTGAACAGATTAAAATAATAAATAGATTAAATTTAAACATGAGGGATTTTATAATTTAGAATATTTTCAACCAGAATGTTGAGAATAGGTTATGATAATTAGAGTTACATAATTTATTACTAAACTATGTAACTCGCAAGATTAAAAATCATCGGCTAGTTTTTGAGCTTCGGCAAAATTTAAAGTACCTTCATAAATAGCTCTGCCAGTAATAGCCCCGCTAATACCTTGGTTTTCTACTTTACATAAAGCTATAATATCATCAATAGTAGTAACACCTCCAGCAGCTATCACTGGAATTGATATTGTTTTAGCTAATTCAACAGTTGCGGCTACATTTAAACCTTGCATCATACCATCACGGCTAATGTCAGTATATATAATAGCTTCCACTCCATCTTTCGCAAACCGTTGTGCCATATCAATAGCACTATATTTAGATATTTTTGCCCAACCATCAGTAGCAACTTTACCATCACGAGCATCTAAACCAACTATAATATGACCAGGAAATTCTTGACATATTTCAGTGATAAATTCAGGATTTTCAATTGATTTAGTGCCTATAATTACATATTCTACCCCAATATCTAAATATGTTTTGATAGTATCTTTATCACGAATTCCACCACCAACTTGAATCGGGATATTAGGATAAGCTGTTATAATTTGTTGTATCACTGAAGCATTAACCGGTTTACCAGCAAAAGCTCCATTTAAATCTACAATATGTAAACGACGTGCTCCAATATTTATCCAACGTTCAGCCATTTTTACTGGCTCATTAGAAAAGATAGTATCATCTTCCATACGACCTTGCTTTAATCGCACACATTGACCATCTTTTAGATCGATTGCTGGTATAACTAGCATTTATAAAATCCTGTTGTTAACAAATTAAATTTTTAGCTTTTAATAGCCATACTGCTTTTAAATAAATAACATTATTAATATACAAGGCTATGCTTATCCAGCCCATTCTTATAATTAACTAATAAATTTGTCCCAGTTGTTTGGGGTAATTTATAAGTTACTCTACGTTTATATGAGGACACTAGAGGGTGTAACTCTTCCAACGCATTTTCATATACTTCTTTTTTAAAATAAACAACTTTTGTCAATGGATACCAATAATCAACCCATAGCCATTTATCAAATTCGGGACTATTACTACGATCTAAATTGACATTATTTTCGTCAGCTAATAAACGTAGAATATACCAAATTTGTTTTTGACCAATACATAAAGGCTGTTGATGATAACGTATCAAATTATTTGGCAAACGATAACGTAGCCAACCACGAGTTGCACCTAATACATGTACTTGTTTAGTAGTTAAGCCTAACTCTTCGTACAGTTCTCGAAACAAAGCTCGTTTTGGAGTTTCATGGGCTTTGACACCGCCTTGTGGAAATTGCCAAGCATTTTGTCTGATTCTTTTTGCCCATAATAATTGCCCATCTTGATTCGCTATAATGATACCCACATTCATTCTATAACCATCTGTATCAATCATGAGATGAATCCTACATAATGAATTTGGGAAAATACTGCTATTCTAATTGATTTTGAATATAAATTCAAAAAATGATGCAAAAATTTAGTTGAACTACTTAAAAAACTATTTAGATTAATGAAATGGTATATTACATGCATTAGTAATACCTATAATTAAAAATTATTAAGTCACTTAAAACCTATTTACAAGTAATCATTACTAATTTATCAAATTTTAGAATTAATATTACTAATCAATGTTGCAGTTTGCCTTGCAATATTGAAGTTTAAATTGCATTGTGTAAACATGTCTCAAACATTATTTCAACTTTTAACATTAGGAGAACTTAGATATGTCAACTAAATTATCTATTTGTATTGCCGCTGCTTTAGGTATAGTAACTATGCCAGTATTTGCTGACAATACATCAGTAACTCCAATTGCAGGTATAGCTGCAGTTGATGGTGATATTTCAGAATGGAATATTAATGATGGAAGTCCTGATTTCTCAGCTAATATGTGTACTGCTGGAAGCGTAGGGGCAGATGGAAATTGTGAAGGAAGTGGTAAAGAACTATTATCAACTATGTATTCTCGTTATGATTGTAATACTAACACCATGTATGTAATGGTATTAAGAGAAGGTGATAATTGGCCAGATAAATCAGCAGATGATGCTTGGGTTAAGATATATGATTTAGCTCAAACTTCCCAAATAGAAAATTTTTCCTGGGTATCTCCTGATGGAGTAGAAGGTAGTACTCTTATTGGTTATGAAGCATCATTTACCCTTGCCGCTGGTACATATAATGACGTACAAGTACATCTTAATGTAAGTGGAGATACTTCTTCTACTGGTAAAAAGGGTGATACTATGTCGATTACCGTTGGTGAAAATTGTTCTGTTGATCCAGAACTTACAGCTTGTGATTATGTATATGGCGTTCATGATCGTGGTTTGAATGATTCACGTTTATTTAAGTATAGTGCTGATACTGGTTTTGTAGGTTTAGGTAAACATGATGGTGCTGACATTGAAGGCTTAGATATTTCTCCAGCAGGTGAAATGTATGGTAGTGCTGGTGATAATACTAGAGATGCTGGTGCAATTTACAAGATCGATATGGTAACTGGTGAAAAGAATATGATTGGAGATCCAAGTGGTTACGAAATCGATGGTATTTCATTCAATCCAGTAACTAGCGAATTAACTGGATGGGCTCAAGATGTAGGATTATTAAATATTGATCCAACAACTGGTGTTATTGATGTAATAGTATCTCGTTCTGGAGAAGTAGAAGATATATCTTGGAACAATGATGGAACCACTCTATATTTCATAGAAAGTAATCATGGTGGAAATGATCCAGATGCTGCTAATGATAATGGTGTTGCACAAACATTAAGGTCTTATACTCCAGTAGATGGCATTAGTGAAACAGTTTGCGGTATTCAAGGTAAAGAAATTGAAGCTATCGAAGTTTTGCAAGATAATACTTTACTAGTTGGCTATCATAATAATAAAACGCAAATAGTAAAAATTATTAATCCAGATAGTTGTGAAGTTATACTTGATTCTGGTGTAGATGGCACTCATTATAATGATATTGAAGGCTTGGCTGTATGTCCTCCACCGGTAGTAATAGCACAGTAAAAGTTATTTGATAGTATAATCCAAGCTTAAAAAATTGGATTGATCTAAAATTTACTTTTAAAAATGCTGGATGGATAATTTCCATTTCAGCATTTTTTTTGCAAATTGAAATTGTATTTTGCAAAGTTATATTAGCAATATTTAATAAAATCAAACATATAAATTTGGCATGTATTTAGCATACTTTATTATTTAATATTTTTAAGATAGTATTCTAAAGTTTCATATAATAATAGTCTAAATAGTCATTTAAAGAATTCATTAAATAATAGTTTGAACTTAATTTTCAAGTATATTATATCAGTTAAAAAATTAGATTTAATTCGATAGGAGTAACATAAAATGCGTAAATTATCAAAAGATCCATTACGAGAAGCAATTCTAAAATGTTTAATAGTAGGTGGTATGACAGCTGCTGCTATGAATGTTTATGCTGATTGCAATGTTATTTATGGTGTTCACGACGAAGGATTAAACAATTCTCAGTTCGTTACAATTGATCGTAGTACATATGCAGTGACACCATTAGGTGAGATGAATCCAAAACGTGATATTGAAGGTTTGGATATGAATAAAGCTCATGAACTTTATGGTTCTTCTGGTGATGATCCAGAAGGTTATCCAGCTGGTCATTTATATAAAATCAATACTGCTGATGGTTCACCTCAATCTATTGGTGATATTTGTTTTGATGTACAAGGTACTAAAGTATGTGGCACCGAAGTATCAGCTCTGTCTTTTAATCCAGTAACTGATGATTTATGGTTTTGGTCAGAAGAATGTGGATTAGGTAAGGCTAATATAACTGATCCTTCTAATTCCACTTTAGAAATGCCATATTCTACTGATGGTCTTGCTGCTTGTTTAGCAAATGATACTCCTAGAAAACGGCAAAAATATACTTCTACTATTGAAGATTTATCATGGGATTCTGATGGTAAAAAAATCTACTATGCTAATGGAGATGAAGTTTATGTTTACACACCTGCAAATGGTGGTCTTGAGGGTCCATTAGGTGGTGTTGGATTAGGTGGCAATGTTGAAACTGTTGAAATGCTTCCTGATAATGATATAATATTAATAGTAGATGGTTTTCCTCAATTATTTAAATTAGATATAGCTACTGATACAGTTTCTACGATAGATGATAGTGATGTTAGACCATATACTGATATAGAAGCAATTGCTACTTGTATTGGTGATGATGTACCACCACCGCCTCCACCAGTTGTTACTTGTGATGAAATGGATTCTGATGTTTTCGCCAAGTTTAATTGGGATGGTGAAAATTATGTAGCTGATAGTTCTGCTGATAATAATAATTCCATAAGAATAGAAGGTAATGTTAGTGGTGGAGTTTGGTCAGTATCTGATGGTGAAATTACTAATATAGTCGTTAATAATACTGAAGTTGGTAGTGTTGAAGATGGTACAGAAAATGGTGCATTTGGTAGTGGAGATGGTGTAACTACAGTTGAATTCTGTGGTACTCCAGTAGAAACACTTCCAGAGCCAGTTGTTACTTGTGATGAAATGGATTCTGATGTTTTCGCTAAGTTTAATTGGAATGGTGAAGATTATGTAGCTGATAGTTCTGCTGCTAATAATGATTTTATTGCAATTAGTGGTAATGAGACTAATGGAACTTGGACTGCAACCGATGCTGATATTACTCATGTAGTTGTTAATACTACTGATGCTAATATTGTAGATGGTGCAATAGATGGTTCATTTAATAATGCTGATGGTATTACTACAGTTGAATTCTGTGGTACTCCAGTAGAAACACTTCCAGAGCCAGTTGTTACTTGTGATGAAATGGATTCTGATGTTTTCGCCAAGTTTAATTGGAATGGTGAAGGTTATGTAGCTGATAATTTTGCCGCTAATAATGATTCTATTGCAATTAGTGGTAGTGATACTAGTGGAACTTGGACTGCAACCGATGCTGATATTACTCATGTAGTTGTTAATACTAATGATGCTAATAGTGTAGATGGTGCAACAAATGGTTCATTTAATAATGCTGATGGTATTACTACTGTTGAATTCTGTGGTACTCCAGTTGAACCTGAGCCAATTATACTTCCAGAAGATTGTACTGATGAAGAAGTAGAAAATGAATGGCTATATGCTACTGATGCCGTTGGTGATGCAAGTAGTTTTGATAAGCTTGAAATTTATAGTACTGCTATTAAGCGAGATGGCGATACGATAACTGTAGCTATTAATTCCAATATGAGTCCAGAAGACCCTCTAATTTATAAGGGAGAAAATGTAAACTTCACTGATTATGTATTTGATTTTGGCGGTACTAAATACGCAGTTAATTTTGCACCTGATAATGATTCTGGAGCTAACGCTGGTGTTGGTCTTTATGAAAATATTAGCTTGAAAGATGTAACCAAGAAAAATCATGGTTATGCCAGCTTCAAGAAATACAATAACGCAATTCCAAATAGTGATTTGGGTGATTTACCTATTCATAATGACTACTTTAGTTGGAATGCAAAATTTAGTGTTCCACAAGAAATTGAATCTGGAACTAAGGTTGCTAATGATAACTATACTCGTTTGAATGGTTCAGAATTAGCAACGATGGGATTAGATTTACCTGGAACAACTGGTACATATACTTTCGGTTTCAGCTTCACAAAAACTGCTGATATGGAAGGCGATTTTGTATCATATGTATTTACCGAATGTATTAATGATGGTATAGCTTTAGTAAATACTTTACCAGCTGCAATGAATACAGAATCTTGCCCAGCACCTGAAACTGAACCAGAAGTAACCCCTGAACCAGAAGTAACACCAGAACCAGAAGTAACCCCTGAACCAGAAGTAACACCAGAACCAGTTTCACAAGCTGAAGATACTGATTATATAGCTCCAATTAATCCAACCGCAGGTTCTGCTACAGTTGATGGTGATACTTCAGAATGGGATTTAAATACAGACTTATCTGCTAATATGTGTACTGCTGGTAGCGTAGGTTCAGATGGAAATTGTGCTGGTAACGGCAAAGATAATTTATCTGACCTGTATTCACGTTATGACTGTGATACTAATATCATGTATGTCCTAGTATTAGAAAATGCTCCTTATGAAGCAGAAAGAAGTGATGGCGATGCTTGGGTAACTATTGGCGGTAATAGCAATAAAGTTGTAAAAGGTGGCAGCTCAAATTTCTCATGGGTTGAGAACGATGATGGTAGAACTATTGGTTATGAAGCTTCTTTCCAACTTGATGCCGGAACTCATGAAAATGTACAAGTTCATTTAAATGTATCTAACAATACATCTTCTACTGGTAAGAATGGTGATACAGCAGAGATTATAACTCCAACAAGTTGTCTAACTTCTACTCCTGAGCCAGAAGTAACCCCTGAAGCAGAAGCTCAACGTCTTGCCGATGAAGCAGAAGCTCAACGTCTTGCTGATGAAGCAGAAGCTCAACGTCTTGCTGATGAAGCAGAATCTCAACGTCTTGCCGATGAAGCAGAATCTCAACGTCTTGCTGATGAAGCAGAAGCTCAACGTCTTGCTGATGAAGCAGAAGCTCAACGTCTTGCTGATGAAGCAGAAGCTCAACGTCTTGCCGATGAAGCAGAAGCTCAACGTCTTGCCGATGAAGCAGAAGCTCAACGTCTTGCTGATGAAGCAGAAGCTCAACAATCAGCTCCAGCTGCTGATCCAACTTCAGATGCTGCTGATGTAGATTATATTGCTGAAATCAATCCAACAGAAGGTTCTGCTACAATTGATGGTGACGTTTCAGAATGGAATGCAAGTAATGATTTCGTTGCTAACATGTGTACTGCTGGAAGTGTAGTTTCAGATGGTAATTGTGGCACTAATGGTAAAGTAAATTTATCTGATTTATATGCACGTTATGACTGTGATACTAATATTATGTATGTTGCAGTAATAGAAAATACTCCTTATGAAGCAGAAAAAACTGCAGATAATGCTTGGGTAACTATCGGTGGCAACAGTAATAAAGTTGTAAAAGGTAGCAGTGGCAATGATGGTACAGCACCAGACTTCTCATGGGTTGAAAATGCTAATGGTAGAGCCATTGGTTATGAAGCTTCTTTCCTACTTGAAGATGGTGATGTACAAGTCCATTTGAACGTATCTAATAATACTTCTTCTACTGGTAAAAATGGTGATACTGCAAGAATTATACGTCCTGCAAGTTGTCCAGCTCCAGCAACAAGTAGTTCTCCTGAACCTGTTACAGCATCTAATGGTAAAGGTAAAAATAAGTAAATTAAGTATTCTATAAATTTTTATTACTTGAACTTTTAGTAACGCCGGGATACAATCGTATTTCGGCGTTTTTTCATTTTAAATTCAATAGGAACCAATTCTAATGAACAAAATCTCTAGTTTAATAGGTGGAATTATCCTGTTAATACCAATGGTTAGTATTGCAGCTCCTAACAATGATGACATTGCTAATGCTACTGATATAACTACCCTTCCAACCAATTTGCAACAAGATTCCACTGATGCAACCAACGAAAATAATGAAGCTAATCCAACTTGTTTAAGCAATGAACCAAATCCCAGCGTATGGTTTAAATATACCACTAGCACCTCCCAAACTGTAGTATTTGATACCTTTGGCTCTGATTATGATACTACTTTATCTATTTGGAAAAATGATGCCCACCCATTGATTCCAATAGCTTGTAATGATGATCACAGTAATTTAAAACAATCACTAATCAATGCAGAATTAGAAGCTGGAACAACTTACTATATCAATGTAGGTGGTTATAATGGTGCAAGTGGCAACTTATTATTTAATGCCAAACAGGTAAATACACTAACTAATGATAATTTATCTAATGCTATAATAATTGATACTGATGCAACTTATAGTAATACTCAATCTACTAAAGCTGCAACTATTGAAACTGGAGAAAAACTAGCTAGTTGTAATCAAAATGGTGCTGAATCTAGCGTATGGTATAAATATTCACCATCAGCTAATCACAGAGCTGTTTTCAATACCAGTGGTTCTGATTACAATACGGTTCTATCAGTATGGAATGGGGCAACTCATCCACTCACTGAAATTGGTTGTAATGATGATAATAGTGGTCTCCAATCACAGCTTGCAGTAAATATGATTGCTAATAGAATCTATTATGTTAGCGTCGCAACTGGTAAAACTTCTTCTGGAACATTGGCTGAAGATACAGGTTTATTAACTCTTAATATGAGTACGCCACCAGCTAATGATGATCTTGCTGATGCTATATTAATCTCAGAAGCATTTCCATATAATAACACCCAAAATACTGGTGGTGCTATAACAGAGAAAAATGAGATAAATCCTAGTTGTGCAACTAATACTGATGCTAGTGTTTGGTATTTATTTAATCCAAATTCTGATTATAATAACGTAACTTTTTCTATTCCTGATGCAAGTTTTGATGCAACATTATCAGTATGGCAAGGTAGTGAATTTCCACTTACCGAATTAGCTTGTAGTGATAATGCGGTGACACCAAGTCAAACTGTTGAATCGCAAGTTACCATACCATTAAAAGCCAATACTGACTATTACGTTGATATCAATGGAGTTGATGGAGAATCTGGAACTGTAACTTTGCAAGTAGAAAAAGGTCAAACAGATTTTGCTATTGCTGGTCAACCTCAACCTCAAACAATCGGTGGTTGTCAAGATGCAACTTTAACCGTTACTTTAAATAATAATGAAGGAAAAGTAATTGAACCTACAGATAATCCAATTGGAAATCAGTGGGAAACCGGAGTTACTTTGCCATTTACTTATCAATGGTATCAGGGTGAAGTTGGTGATGACAGTAATTTAATTGCCGAAGTTGAGAATAATCCAGTAGTTTCGATAAGACCAACTGAAACCAGTAATTATTGGGTACGGGTTATAAATCCAACTGGTTTAATTGATAGTATTGCTACCACAGTTACTGTAGATGAAAGCATTAGTAATGGAGCTGGTTTAGATATCAATGGTAATCCTATCTCTACCAAAGCTCATTTCTGTGGTTCTATTACTGAATCGTTGCAATCTAAAGCTAATCTTAATTACATAACCCAAGAAGATAATGCCGTAATTAGATTTACTATTAATGTTGATTCTAAACATGTTAGTAAAACAGTTGACGTATTGATGTTAGGAGTATATAACACTAAAAATATAACTCAATATTTTATGCGTAATGGTTCAAATTGGGAATTATGGAATGGAGATATTGCTAGTTTTGAGGCTGCCCAAACCAGTTTTAAATTACCAGAAAGCTTTGAGGTAATTATATACGATGGTTTATTAGTAGGATTGCCAGGTAGTTTAGAAATTTATGCTGGTTATCGATTTGAAAATGGTGGAATTTTTTACAGCGGTGATAGTATCAAATTAACTATTGAATAAAACTAGTATAACCTGAGTTCGATATAAAATATTACACTAATTTAATATATTGTTCCAAAATTTTATTTAGGAACATGATGTTTAAGAAGCTCTACTTCAAATTTAGACCAAACAGAGCTTGATTACCAAATTTAGGAACAATATTATATTTTTATATTAAATTCAGGTTAGGGCATGTCATCAAATAAAAAGAGAGAATAAATATATAAGATATAGAACAAGAAGAAATGGAAAAAAGGCACTGATTAAAAGATAAACAAAGTGATTTGATTGTCGTGCATAATCTAATTGATGCGGTTCGTTTTCTCATCACATATTACATTGCAGGTTAGGTTTATAGTTTACATAATATTACTGTTGTATCATCTGACAAAATACCAGATTTATACCGAACCAATTCAATAAGCTTTATACAACAAACATCGAGATTATTATTGTCTGTTATTGTGGATATTATTTTAGATATGGGTACATATTTTGTTAAGCCGTCAGAAGCAACTATAAGAGTTCCTACAAATGGAATATCATGAAAACCTTTTACTATGGCTCTACCTGTCCCTAAAAGAGGTTTTCTATGTTGATTCTCTGTTATATCTACTATCTTTTCACCTTGTATAAGCCAA
Source organism: Thioploca sp. (assembly GCA_030627235.1). Classification (GTDB taxonomy): domain Bacteria; phylum Pseudomonadota; class Gammaproteobacteria; order Beggiatoales; family Beggiatoaceae; genus DRQV01. The sequence continues at coordinate 9,729 of DAOUSL010000026.1, read as the reverse complement.
GCTTCCGAATCACCTATGCTAGCACCAGATATTTTTCCTTCAGATATTCTTAAATATACAACTGTTGCTTCCCCTGTTTTGGGATTAGTAAAAATTGATTCGTCCAAGTCCCTCAATGTATCTACAGGATTTTGAGCGTTACTTATTAATAGGTTATTAACCGTAAATTCTGCCGCTTCTGTACCCCCACTCGTTCCTCCAGCACCATCTGAAAGAATGATCAGAATATCTTCATCATTCTCGACTATGGAAACTCTATCTTGGTTTTCTATTTGTGTCGTTTTTGATATTGCTACGTAGTTCATATGTTGAATCTAACGCCTCTATTCTCCTGCCAAACGTCGAATGCAAGGATTAGTTGATTTTGAATAATTACAATATAGTAATAAAAATTGGTAGAGTCGATGAAGCGTAATCGACCATTATGATGTAAACAGAAATTATTAATTAATATGTTTGATCAGTTTCATTGTGCCAACCCTACCCAGCTTATTTTTTTATTATCCAGTTTCGTTGTGTTCTATTAGGTATTGCTCGTTTTCTACTTTTGATAATCAAATTTAACGATTCTTTGATACTTGAACAAACTCCGTTTTCTTTTAGTAGAATAGCTGTAAATAATGCTGATCTACCATGTCCGTTAGCACAATGAATTAGTGTTTTTTTGTCTTTGTTAAAGTTGCTGATTATTGGTTGGTTTTTTAAAATATGACCATCAAGGTTTGGATATGATATATATTGATTGTTCGTTTTATATGATAAAAACTCAGATGTTAAATCAATGATTATTTCAAATTTAGAAATGTCATCTTTGGATGTAGGTCTTCTGGATATCCAAATATTTGTATCTTCAATTTGATCACAAAAATTTTCTTTACTGCATAAAATCTGTAATTTGAATATGTTCCAAGTTAGTATGAGCCATGGTAAATTAATGATTAATAATAATGGATTTATTGAACCATTTCTTTGTTTATTGATAATAAGAGATGGGTTGTTTCTAATATATGAAATAGTCATTATTGACAGGTTTAAAACTGGCCATAGAAGAATGAATCTAATGTTACTGTGCAAAGTTATGAATATACTTATTAAATACGAAATTATAATTATGAAGAATAGGGCAAATTTCATTTTTTATTATTAATAAACTAACACTACTCTTTTCCCGCCAAAGGTCGGCGAGCAAGGAAAAGTATATCCAATGGATTATAGAATGTCAAAAGGAAAGCGTATGATACAATATGGTTGATGCAGTTCGTTTCCTCACCACATCGTTACATTGCAGGTTATGAGTTAGGGATTTTTCATCTGATTTTCTTAGGTTCTTCACTTTCCTTAATGATACGGCCAGGTGGTGGCGTGGGTTTTTCTATTGGTTTTGGTATAGCCTCTTGTTTTGTAGGTTCAGGCTTTTTATCTTCGGACATTTGGTTTTCCTTTATCTGGTTAAAATTGGTGATTTCAATTTTCTGTGGTTCAGTTGGTTTGATGATTGTGTCTACTACGTAAGGAATACTGCTAACAAAAGCAACAAGTATAGTAGCTATTAAAAAACCATTTGCTTTATGTATATAGTACGATTTTAAGTCGTTACTCTGAACGTTTAAATGAGTATGTTCTGCATATTGAGAATTTATATATTCTTCTAGGTCTTTTTCTGATTTTTCTTCTGGGTTAGGGTCTGCTTTATAGAATTCAATTAAATTGTCTCTATAATCCTTGAGCTCTTGCGAAGTTGCTATGTACCCATACGAGTAATTGAAGTATGACCGTATTAAGAAATAAATTGTTGTGAGTAATAATATTGCAGTGATTACAAGAAATTGAAGTGTAAATATCTCGATACAAGTCAATGGTGTATCAAGATGCTTTGCAACAACGATTAAGGCACCACCAATAACTGTAAGAACACCAATTGGTATGGCAAGTGCGTTAGTTAACTGATGCCGCCTATTTGCTTCATGAAAATAATGTTCTTTGTAGAATTGATGAATATCCATATTTTTTATCCCTATCTTTTCCCGCCAAAGATTGGCAAGCATAGAAACAACATTTACCAAATAACACACAGCTTTTGGAGTCCAAAATTTTGGTTTATTATTTTTAAAATATTCCAAATCTAAAACTCCAGAAACTTTGCCTATCTATTAAACTGATTCAGTCTTGCTAACTTTTTTACTTTCAAAGGTAAATTTAAGTTCACCATCAACTTCATTTACTTTTACATGGCCACCATGTTCTAATTTACCAAATAACAATTCTTCTGCTAACTGTCGCTTAATTTTATCCTGAATTAAACGTGCCATCGGTCTAGCTCCCATTGCTGGTTCATAACCATTTTCAGCTAACCAATGTCGAGTTGGCTCATCAACCTCAATTGTAACATTTTTACTTTCCAACTGGGTTTCTAACTCAATAATAAACTTATCTACCACATGAGCAATAGATTCCGTGGATAAACTACTAAATTGGACGATTGAATCTAACCGATTGCGAAACTCTGGAGTAAAAGTACGCTTTATAATTTCATTGGAATCACTAGAATGATCTTGTTTAGTAAAACCAATAGATGCCCGTGTAGTATGTTCAGCGCCAGCATTAGTGGTCATCACCAAAACCACATGTTTAAAATTAGTATTGCGACCATTAGTATCTGTCAACGAACCATGATCCATCACCTGTAACAATAGATTAAACACATCTGGATGAGCTTTTTCAATTTCATCCAATAGCAACACAGCATGAGGATGTTTATTGATAGATTCCGTTAATAAGCCACCTTGATCAAAACCCACATAACCTGGAGGAGCTCCAATCAAACGTGATACTGTATGGCGTTCCATATATTCGGACATATCAAACCGTACTAGCTCAATACCCATTATTTTTGCTAGTTGGCGAGTAACTTCTGTTTTACCAACTCCAGTAGGCCCAGAAAATAGAAATGAACCGATTGGTTTTTCTTCATCACCTAAACCAGAACGAGACATTTTTATTGCTTGAGTCAAATTTTCAATAGCCTCATCTTGACCGTAAACCACCATTTTCAAATCTCGATCTAAATTCTGTAATGAATCTTTGTCAGAGGTAGAAACTGTTTTAGGAGGAATTCGAGCAATTTTAGCAACAATATGTTCAATATCTTCAACCTCAAGCTGTTCTTTAGGTTTAGTTTGCAAACGCTGATTAGCTCCAGCTTCATCAATTACATCAATTGCTTTATCTGGTAAAAACCGATCATTAATATGCCGAGCAGATAATTCAGCAGCAGCCCGTAAAGCTTGAGGAGTATATTTTAAATCGTGATATTCTTCAAAACGGGATTTTAAGCCATTTAAAATTTGCACAGCTTCTTCCACAGAAGGTTCATTGATATCAATCTTTTGAAACCGACGTGATAAAGCTCTATCTTTTTCAAAAATACCTCTATATTCTTGATAAGTAGTTGAACCAATACATTTTATTTCTCCAGAAGATAACATTGGTTTCAACAAATTAGAGGCATCCATCGTACTGCCAGAAGCTGAACCAGCACCAATTATAGTATGGATTTCATCAATGAATAAAATAGCTTGTTTTTGTTTTTGTAATTCAGCTAATACTGCTTTAAGCCGTTTTTCAAAATCACCACGATATTTAGTACCAGCTAATAAAGCGCCTAAATCTAACGAATAAATCACACTATCAGCTAAAATTGTTGGAATCTCTTTGGCTACTATTAATTTAGCTAAACCTTCAGCAATAGCAGTTTTCCCAACTCCAGCTTCTCCAACCAATAAAGGATTATTCTTACGTCGTCGACATAAAATTTGTAGAGTTCGTTCTATTTCTTTTTCTCTACCAATGAGAGGGTCTATTTTGTTAGCTTGTTCGTTAAGATTAACAGTATAAGCTTCTAGTGGATTTTTCCTGGATTTAGTTTTTTCATCAGTTTTATCTTCATCATCTGAAGTTGAAGGTGATTCCTCATCAAATTTAGAAATACCATGAGAGATATAATTTACTACATCCAATCTAGAAACATCTTGTTTATCAAGTAAATAAACAGATTGTGATTCTCGTTCCCCAAAAATAGCAACTAACGCATTAGCTCCTGTAGCCACTTTTTTACCGGAAGATTGTAACTGAAAAACCGCACGTTGCAACACTCGTTGAAAAGCCAGTGTTGGTTTAGTTTCCTGTTCTCCTGTTCTGGTAAATTTAGGCACTGTTTCATCTAAAAAATTAGTCAAATCATTTCTTAGTTTATCTAAGTCAACTGCACAAGCCAATAATACTTCAACTGCATCAGCATTATCTAATAACGCTAGTAACAGATGTTCGACAGTCATAAATTCATGTCGTTGTTGACGTGCATTTTCAAAGCCTAAATGTAAAGTATGTTCTAATTCTTTGCTTAACATTATTTAAAACCCCTTATGCTTCTTCCATCGTACAGAGAAGAGGATATTCGTTTTCACGAGAATATTCATTAACTTGCATTACTTTAGTTTCAGCAATTTCATGAGTATAAACCCCACAAATACCTTTACCTTGAATATGTACATGTAACATTACTTGGTTTGCCTTTTCAGTTGACATACCAAAAAAAGTTTCTAAAATATGCACCACAAAATCCATTGGTGTATAATCATCGTTTAAGATTATCACCTTATAAAGAGGTGGTGGTTTTAACTTAGGTATAGCTTCTTCAATGTCTATACCATTATCTGACCAAGGCTGTGTCATTGTATAAAATAGTTATATAGTGCTGGAGTCCCAGATTTATCTAGGCAATTATCCAAATAATATATATAAAATTGGGTAATGATAATCATACAAAGTCATGGTTATATTAATTCCTATTTTTATAATACTAATTAAACAATTACCATCCCAGATGGTTTAGATTACAATTTAAGATTATGGAAACAAATTCAAATTATGTAGGTGTATTGCGTTATTTTGCTGTGATTTTTTATGATAGTTTACTGTTATTTTCAGTTTTATTTCTTGCAACTGCAATAGCGTACCCGATTACTGATGGACAAGTCAATATTATGTTTCAAGTTTATTTACTAACAGTAGGTTTTTTTTATTTCGCATGGTCTTGGGTAAATGGCGGACAGACTTTGGGGATGAAAGCATGGCGTGTTAGATTAGTTACTAGTGATAATCAACCAATTTCTTTACAACATTGTCTATTGCGATTTTTAATTTCCATTCTATCATGGTTAATGTTTGGAATTGGGTTTATATGGGCATTTTTCAATCACAAACATCGTACTTGGCATGATTTAATTTCCAATACTCATTTAATTGTTTTATAGACTACAACATGAAACAACGTACTTTTGAAAATCAACATAAGCAACAATGGCAAACTCTAGAGCAATGGTTAAATAATAAGCCAGAAGCCCAATTTCCGCAATTATATCGACAAATTTGTCAGCATTTAGCATTGGCTAAAGATCGTCATTATACACCACATTTAATAAATCGCCTTAATACTTTGGCATTACGTGGTCATCAACATCTTTATCAAGCTAAACCATATTTTACCAATAGAATTGTCAATTTGATTATCGTTGATTTTCCCATTAAAGTACGAGCTGAATCACATTTAGTTGGTTTAGCTAGTTTTTTATGGTTTATTTAATAATCCCATTAAATTCTAATTTTGAACTTATGAGTTTAGCTAATATTTGGTGGATAAAACTTTTTAGTATGCTTTTTAACTTAATAGCCTTAAGCATTATAGAACCATTATATGTTGCAGCTGGATTTACTTTATATCTAAATCGTCGCACTCACTTAGAAGCTTGGGATATTGAATTAGCGTTTCGGAGTATTGCCAATATCATGAATGATAGCTGACCTCAAGTTGACGATTATATTCCTTTAATGGATAATACCTGTAAATATATTGATAAGGAAATAATCATGAGGCCTGCTGCAAGAGAAGTTATCACTCCACGTCCTAAAATGTCTTTAACTATTCCATCCGGAATGGCTCCAGTAGAATTCTTCAACAGTCCAGCCAATTTAAAAAATTTAGCCGAAGAAAATGGGATATTCCGTACACCTGAAGACTTACTAATGTATCGAAAGTTGATTGGGCATAGTGTTGAATTTGATACTTCTATCATATTAGACACTTCTAAACGGATTTTAGATCCATTAGGACGGCCAGTTAGACGAGATCAAGTTCAGCGTAAACCCAAAAAAGTTTGGAATAATATGACTCGTATTCTGATCGAACATATGCTAGAAAAATATCCCGATCCAGCCGAACACCTTGTACTCAGTGGAGAAGCTTGTTTGGATGCTACTTGGCCTTTAAATAAGCCTGGCGTGCCTAGTATTCGTATGATTCATAACCATTTTATAGTATTTCCAATTCAAGATATAGAATCTGCTAAATATGCTAATCCAAATGATCCAAATCTAACTGATAGTGGGCATCATAGTTTATTTTTACGGCATTTGAGTGGAGTTTATAATGAGTTTTTAGAAATTTTGGATTTACAGATTTTACAACCAATTTCTACGGTAGAATCTAGCTTAAAATTAACTGGTTACCCACAAGGTTTACCATGCTGGGAAGTTAAAGGTGGAGTCGAAAAACTTAAAGATCAGTATTTTTGGCATGAATATGAACAAGTTTTATTAGGTTTTCTTGACTTTTATAGCACTTTCTTCTCGTTAGTTTCTTCTGGAGAACCTCAAATACCACCACAAGCTAATTTTCCACATCAAATAGGCGAAGTATTATTAGGTAGTGGAAGATTTAGACGGGTAGCCAGAGATTTAAGAGAACAAGTAATTAAAGATACTAAATTTGCTAATGAAATTCGTTGGAGACCAGCATATAAACAATTATTATATCGAGATGATAAAGGTCGTTTAATCGTTACTATTTCTCAAAATTCGGTTGGTAATGCAATTACTGAACTTTTGGGTATAGTGGTAAAACGAGAAGAAAATGAAGAAGCTTATGCAGCAGCTGAACCAGCTTTAGTTGGGCGTTTATTAGAAGTTAGAGAAAAATTACTTGACGCTAATTTAGGTGAAGCTATATCAGCTCCTTGTTGGCCAAATGGAGAATTTATAGTCCCATAAAATCATTACCGTTGATAAAGAAATCTATCTGAAGAAATATAATTATTTTGAAGGATGGGAATAATTTTTTTTGCTTCAAATGTTAAAACAGTTTTTATTGACAAAAAAATAACAAACCCTTACAATTTAATCCTCACTTAGCTAGGGAATGATCACTCGAAAAGGTGGTAATTACAGAATACCACTCTGCTAAGTGTTTAAAATCAAAATTCTGTATCTAACTAACCACTGTAAGGTGTCTATTATGACAACCCAACAATTAATTACCCGTGATTTTCATGGTGCTACAATCCGTCAACGTTTTGATGGCTATTTAAATGCTACTGATATGTGTCAAGCTAATGGTAAAAGGTTTGGTGACTATAAACGTCTTAAAAATACTAAAGAATTTTTCAATGCACTTTCGAGGTTGGTGGGAATTCCCACCGACCTAATAATTCAAATCACCAGAAAAGGACTAAATAATAAACGTGGTATTTGGATTGAACCACATGCTGCAATTAATTTAGCTCAATGGTGTAGTCCCGAATTTGCTGCATTAGTATCTGATTGGGTATTTGAACTCCTAACCAAAGGTTCAGTATCTCTTGACCCTGCCAAATCAAAACCTGCCCAACTCATTCAAGCTAAATCCAATGAATTAACCAAACTCGGTATTACTGGTAATACGAAACGGATTGCTTTAAATAACTTTATAAAAGAACAGTTTGGTTACGATACATTAGCAATGTTTGAAATGGAATCCCAACCAGCTGAAATTCAACAAACTTTAATTATTCCATCTGATATAGCCAAACGAATTGGTTTACAAACTAAACATCATGACAGTAAAAATAATATTTACTACGTGCTAACTGAAAAAGGTTTAAAATACGGCCAATACCAAGATTTCAGTATTGGTAAAACAACTCGCCGTAAAATAAAATGGTACGAGAGCGTAGTAGAACTATTTCAACCGACATTAACTCTAGTTCCTAAACAAACACCTCAATCGACTCTAGAATTATTTTAATTTTGTATTTTACCCAATAATTTTGAACAAGATTTAACGGATTAAAAGATAAACATGATTAAACACTTTTGTGATTTAAAATCCTGCCCATTCTTTAATCAACTAAATCTTGTTAAAATTTATAACCCACCCAAATAATGCTAATATTTTTTAGACCACTACTTTGTGCAGGACTACCCCAATTTTTGTAATCCAAAGCTTCAGTTTTAAGAATTTAGTGAATATTCATTTGTGGACGGCTATCATGGTAATATTTATATTTTAATAGGGTTTCTAAGCCATGACAATCAACGCAAAACGTGCCTTTAACACCTTTACGATGTAAAAAACTATTTAAAATATTACCTTCTTTTTTGGTTTTATCTTGCTTTTGACCGGGTTGCCATTTATGTGGATTATGGCAAGTTATACACGCAATTCTACCAAATTCATTAATATTCTCATCCTTGTCAACAAGTGGTAAAACTTCACTTCGCAAAGTTAAATCTTGATAAGGATGGCTAAAATTTTTAATTGCTGTATCTTTAGCTATGCCTTTATCATTATGACAAGCTAAACAAAGTTTATCCCGTTCAAGTATATCGTCAGTTTGCTGAAGTTTGGCTGCATTATAAAGAAACAAATTATCCGCAGAATGTAAACTATGACAACTACCACAGAGTCCAGCAGTTTTGAGAGATTGTTTTTGGAGGTTATGGCTATCTGGGGCAGAATGACGTAAATCATGATTGGTATCAATTACTTGAGTTTCATCTTTATGACAAGAATCACAAAGTTGACCATCAGCATGTTGTTGAACTAAAGCTGGGGTATTTGTTTTACCTTGGTGCATACTATGACAAGTTTTACAAGTAATTTTTTTAGTTGCCTTCTTCCCGATTTTAATAGATTTATCTAAGGTAATATTTACCGGATGAATACCTTTTTCTTTAGCATCTTCTAAATTATCAGCATGTTGGCGGGCATGGCAGGTTTTACAAAGTTTAGCTTCATCTTTAATTCGTAAAGAAGCGGTGTTTACTTGACCATTATGAACAGAATGACAAGTATCACAAGTTAGTTTCTTGATTTTTTTACTACCAATTTTTACTGACTTTTCTAATTTAATATCAACTGGATGAATACCTTTCTTATGGGCTTCTTTTTTACCTTTGCTATAATAATCAGCATGACAAGTTTTACATAATTCAGCTTGATTTTTGACTTGTTTGGTTAAGGAAGCGGTATTAATTTGGCCGTTATGAACATCGTGACAGGTATCACAGGTTAGTTGTTTAATCTTTTTATCACCAATTTTAATCACTTTTTCTAGTTTAATATCAACTGGATGAATACCTTTTTTATGGGCTTCTTTTTTATTCTTGCTATGATAATCAGCATGACAAGTTTTACATAATTCAGCCTGATTTTTGACTTGTTTAGTTAAGGAAGCAGTATTAATTTGGCCGTTGTGAACATCGTGACAAGTATCACAAGTTAGTTGTTTAATCTTTTTATCACCCATTTTAATCACCTTTTCTAGTTTAATATCAACTGGATGAATACCTTTTTTATGGGCTTCTTTTTTATTCTTGCTATGATAATCAGCATGACAAGTTTTACATAATTCAGCC